>DATHNJ010000057.1:0-10127 GCA_035486155.1 Occallatibacter sp.
ATAACTGTGTGTCTGTCACAACCGCGCATTGTGTCTGCGCAAGAAATGCATTTTGCTGATTAAATTCATCAAAATAAAGCTCTTGCGCGGCACTGTATGCAATTGAGACAGTACGATGCAGGTTTTGCGCGAAAAGGAGACTTATGGGTAGACGCAATCTGCCCCAAGGGTCACGTCCGCTGTGTTTGTGAATGGCATGGGTGAGAAAGACTATCCAGGGCGTCGTCGATTCCTTGTTTTTTGGGGAAGGATTACAGCAGGGATCAGGATTGGATGGGGCGTGTATCTTTGGTGGGCGATTAGGGACTCGAACCCCAGACCTCTTCCGTGTGAAGGAAGCGCTCTAACCAACTGAGCTAATCGCCCGAAGAGCCGAATGGCCCGGACCTTGCCCGCACTTGGGACGGCCCGAAAGGCTTCATGTAGAGTATCACCAGCGAGCCTTCGGGACCAACGGACAGCCCTCACAGGCTTTACGTTCCTGGACACGCGCAAAAGCCACGAATGTTCTGGAAACCGAGATCGATCCGCAGGCTGCAGGCGCCCGTTCCAAGCGACGAAGGGCAGCCGCCCCGACGCCGTCCAGACCATTTCTGGCCAGAGATTTTCGGTCCGGAACTTCTCCGTCCCCCCTTCGCCTTTCCTGACCTGGCTTTTCCAGACTTGGCCTTGTTGGGCCTGGCTTTCGCGGGGCATGATGGATCGGCTTCCGCCGGCGCAGAGTGGCCCCCCAGGGAAGTCCTGTCTTCTCTTCGGTCAGGCGACCATAAGCCCCGCCGTTACGACCCGGCCGACACCCCCGAAAGTGCTAATTCCACAAAGGAAACCGGGCATCCGGCGCAACCTTCCGACGGCGACGGTGTTCCTGAGGATATGGCGACTCTGGTGCTGGATAAACCGGCGTTGGCGGCGGGCCGATCTCCGGGGCGAATAGCTCCGCCGGCGGTCAACTACGGCGCCGACGAGTCAAGCGATGCGGCCATCATGCTGCGCGTCGCAGCCGGGGACGAGACCGGGTTCAATTATCTGGTGGAAAAGCATTACCGGGCCATGATTCACTTCTTGTTCCGGATGGTGCACAACCAGGCAGTTGCCGAAGAGTTAGCGCAGGAGGTGTTTCTGCGCGTGTACCGCTCGCGGGAGAGCTACCGCGCCGAAGCGAAGTTCACGACGTGGCTTTACAGGATTGCGACCAACCTGGCGGTCAATCATGCGCGGGATACGCGCCACGAACGGTCGGCGCAGACCGTGTATCTGGACCAGCCGGATGAAGAGACTGGGTCGACGCCGGATGTGGCCGACGACGAGCCGAATGTGGAACAGAATCTGCTGCGCGACGAGCGCATGTCGGCCATCAAGCAGCATGTGATGGCGCTGCCCGACCGGCAGCGGATGGCAGTGTTGATGCACAAGTATCAGGGGATGGATTATCGGCAGATCGGGGACGTGCTGAAGTTGAGCGAATCGGCGACCAAGTCGCTGCTGTTTCGCGCCTATCAGACGCTGCGCGATAAGCTGAAGGATTTTGTTTAACGCCTCAGCGATGAAGGCCTGTCGTTGGGCGCCGGGTAAGGGCGAGATTGGAACGGAAGTCAAAGCCGGATTCCGCCCTAACGACGAAGACCAGTCGTTGGGGACCCGGATCGAACCGGCGGGGAGTGGGTGGTAGCGATGGAATCGAAGATGAAACAGTGCGCTGCGATGGAGACGAAGCTGGCCGATGCTCTGCTTGCTCCGGAAGGCGCGCCTGCCAAGGTTGCGACTCATGTTGCAGAGTGTGAGCCCTGCGCCAAGGAGCTGGACGAGCTGCGCGCTACGATGGCGCTGCTGGATGCGTGGGAAGCGCCGGAGCCCAGCCCGTATTTCATGACCCGCTTTGCGGCGCGCCTCAACGAGGAGCGCCAGGCCGCGCCGGCGGGATTGTGGGAGCGCCTGCGCGCGCGTTTCGCTTACGGTCCGCAACTGCATGCGCGTCCCGTCGCGGCCATGGCGTTGACGGTAGTGCTGCTGTTGGGCGGCGGAACCTATCTGGGCATGACGGATTGGAACAAACCCACAGCGACGCCCCCCGAGGCGGCGGTGGTGCACGATCTGCAGAACCTGGACACGAATGCGCAACTGCTCGATCAGCTGGAAACGCTGTCGAGCACGGACAACAATAACGAGAATTAGGGCTGAGCATTCTTTGTACTCAGGGACAAGCTAAGGCTGGGAGCAAATTCATGAAGGAGGAGACTAAGGCGCGCGTCGTACCTAGAGCGCACAGGACGGTTCTGACATGGGCCGCCAGCGTTTTTCTGTGCCTGTCTCCGTCTTTGACGTTTGCGCAGCACCACGCCAGCGCTCCTCACCCCGCACTCGGGTCGCGTATGGGTGGCATGCGAGCTCAACCCAATCGCAATCAGCCCAGGCCGCAAACCCGACCGGGGACTCCGGCCCAGCAGAACCCGCAGTTCCGCAACTTTGCGCCTCAGGCGGGCGGCTATCGTCCATCTCCTCAGAATGCTCCGGCTGTTCGTCCCGCGATGCCCGGCGCGGGCTACCAGGGGCAGGGCTATGCGCGGCCAGCTTATCCCGGTTCCGCCGCCGGATCCTATGCGCCTCCAGGGCACCTTGGCGCGTGGCTGAACGATCATCGCGGCGTTCCGGCGCAAGATCAGGAACGGATGCTGCGCAACGATCCCAGCTTTAACCGGCTCCCGGCGCCTGAACAGCAGCGCCTTACGCAGCGGTTGCAGCAGGTGGACAAAATGCCTGAGGCGCAGCGCGAGCGCTGGCTTGCGCGCAACGAGAACCTCGAGCGCCTTTCGCCGCAACAGCGCGATCAGGTGCGCAACTCCGCGCAGAGGTGGAGAGCTTTGCCGGCCGATCGCCAGACGGCGATGAAGAGCGCGTTTCGCGACCTGCGCAACGTTCCGCCCGACCAGCGGGAGACGGTGCTCAACTCCGCGCGGTACCAGAACGCCTTCAGCCCCGACGAGCGCGGCATCCTGTCGAACATGCTCAGCGTGGAGCCTTATCAGCCGCCGCGCTGAGTTCAGCGCGCAGGCTTTCGAAGGCGGTCTTTAGTTTCGCTTCAGGTTCAGCGGCAGGGCGTCAGGTTCCTTTTCGTCTTCATGAGAGGAGAGCAGCCAGCCGGCGCTGATGGCGATGAGAAGAATGCTCAGCCCCGCCCTGACGCGCATCGATGGGCGCAACACAATCAGGGCCACCACGTTGATGATCAAGGGAGTCACAACAAAGCGCGTGGTCATGCGGACCGCGGACATGCGGCGCATGAGCCAAAACAGCAGCACCAGCGCAGGCAATTGCACCGCAGTGGTCCAGGCGATCTCGGGCCCCACCACTTCATGACCCCATATCGGATGCTCGATCAGCAGGCTTACGCCAGCGAAGATCGCCGCGCCGGTCGCGCCGGCAATTGAGGCAATGGCCGCGCCCGACTTTCTTGGCGCGTCGCACAAGAAACGCACTGCCCAGCAGTTGGTCGCGGCGACGCATGCTACAGCCAGAATGAGCGCCATGAAGCTTCCCGCTCCTTCCCATGTGCGCGGGATCAGGAGCGGAAAGACGCCGAGCGTTCCAATCACGCAACCGAGCGCGGCCAGCAGGCCGCCTTTGCTTTGCGACTCGGTGAGTCGGCCAAGATACGGTTCGAAAGCCACGGCGAACACCGGCGCCAGGGAATAAAGCGCCACCCGCGTCAGATCCGGAATTTCGTCTTTGGCGACTTCGCCTAGCAGTGCGGGAACAACAAACAAACCGAGCCCGATAAGCATCGAGTCCCAGATTTGCCGTCCGCTCGGCCACGGAGCACGCTGCACCCCGGCCATCAACCACCCGACGACCGCAAGCGAGCCAAGGTGCATCGCTTCGCGTTCGAACGGCGGCAGGCCGGTCGCAAACTGGCTGGGAAGAAGATCGGATCGCAGCGATTCCAGAGACCAAAGGAAGCACAACAGCAACAACCCAGTCACCGGCAGCGCGTCCCTGATTGCCTTTCGATGCTCTGCGCTCATGACGTCTCGTTCAAACCATACCGGGCGCGGCTCGCGCCTGCAACTTCTCTGAACTCGCTTGGGGCCCCAGGAAGCCGCTATCCGCCTCTCAGTTACAATAAGGATTGGCCTTCAGCCGAATCTCTGCATAGCAGAAACGCAAGCACAGCAAGGAGTTTTCTTTCTATGGCGATTCCCGCCACCCAACTTCGCCCGGGCATGATCATCAAGCACAACGACAATCTGCACCTGGTCTTCAAGGTCGAGCACCGCACTCCGGGCAACCTGCGCGCTTTTATCCAGGCCAAGCTTCGCAATCTCAAGTCCGGCGCTATGTTTGAGCACCGCTTTCGCTCCGCTGACGCCATTGAGAAGGTGGTCGTGGATGAAGTGCCGATGGAATTCCTTTACAGCGATGGCGACGACTACTACTTCATGAATCCGGTGGACTACGAGCAGACGGTGCTGAAGTCCGACACGCTGGGCGATGCGGTTGAATACCTTACGGCCAATCTCCAGATCAGGGTCAGCTACCACGATGGGCATCCTGTGGGCATCGAATTGCCGACGTTCGTGGAGCTGACGGTCATCGAGACCGAGCCCGGTCTGAAATCGGCCACGGCCTCTTCAGTCACCAAGCCCGCCAAGACCGAGACTGGCCTGGTCGTGCAGGTTCCTCCTTTCATCAACGAAGGAGAAAAGATCCGCGTGGATACCAGCGAAGGCGCCTACCTCAGTCGCGCATAAGAACTGCGCAAGTCAAAGAGACAGAAGCGGCGAATCTCGCCGCTTCGTTATTTGGCGCCCAGATATTGAAAACCTCAATGCGTGGCCATTCCGTGGGCTTTCAGATACTCCGCCAGTTCTCCGCAGATTCGTCTGAATCCCGCACAGCGCCAAGTTCAATCGCGTTTTGCCACGTGTCGCCGCAGACGCTCAAGTCTTAACCCTCCCTATAAAATCGAGACATGGCGTCCGCGCTCGGAAACGATCACCTCTGTCCGGGAATATTGCATGCCGTGCCTGCGCTGGATGGCCTGTTGATGCGCGTTCGGTTTCCAGGCGGCCTCATCACTGCGGCCCAACTCGAGAAAGTATCCCAAGCATCGCAGAATTTCTGCGCGGGGGCGATAGACCTCACGGCGCGCGCGAATCTTCAGCTCAGAGGCATGGTGGAAGCCGACCTGCCGCTGATAGTCCAATCTCTGCGCCAGGCGGACTTAGTTCCTTCCGCGTTGCACGATCGCGTTCGCAATATCAGCGCAAGTCCGTTCGCGGGGTGGGACGCAAGCGAGCTGCTCGATGTACGTCCATTGGTTCGCGCATTGGATGAAGCATTGATGCGCGATGCAAAACTGGCCGCGCTGCCTCCCAAATTTTGTTTCTCCTTTCACGGAGGAGGCGAACGGTTCGATTCCGCTTCCGCCGATCTTGCTCTGGATACGATGGCGACAGAGCAGGGAATCAAACTTCATCTATTGGTCGGCGGCGTCGCTACAGGTTTGGCTACTGCGCCAGAACATGCAACAGCATGCTTGATTCAAGCAGCGCATGCCTGCCTCGACATCGCGGGCGAACTCGCTCTTCCCGCGCGGGGACGCAGAATTGCCGCAGAGCCGGCGGCGCTTTGTCGACTTCTTGAACGCATTTCGTCTTTGCTCGCGTCGTGTCCGGCAGTTGAAATCGCGCCTGTTTCGCCCGCGCCGGTCGGGGTTGTGCGAAGCGCCCGGAAGATCGTGGCTCACATCGTTCCATCTATCCCGCTCGGTCGCCTTACCGCGTTGCAGGGCCTGGCGATCGCGCGAATCGCCTCGAATTACAGCGTGGACCTGCGTCTGGCGCCGTGGCGAGGGATTGTCTTAGCTGGCGTGCCCGCTGACGCGGTGAATCATATCGTCGCTGAACTTAGTACTGCCCGCCTGACGTGCGATGCCGGCGACGGATACTACGGCGTGGCCGCCTGCGCCGGTTCGCAGGGCTGCGCTTCTTCTCATGCCGACGTGCGTAGCGACGCCGTCAAACTTGCGCAACGCTTGATGGGACAGGCTCCGCATCGTGGGCAGACGATCAACCTTTCCGGATGCGAGAAGCGATGCGCCATGCGAGCCGGCGCAACCGTCGAGCTCGTGGCCGGCCCCTCAGGCTATACCATAAAGATTGGCAGGGAGCTTCTCTCTACAGAGTGTTCCCCGGAATCAGCGATTGACTTGGCAGCCTCTTCGCTGAGGGCCCACGGCCAGACAAACAATCATGAGTCTCAACTATGTTAAAGATGGCGCGGCCATCTATCGTGAATCGTTCGCAACGATTCGCCGCGAGGCCGATTTATCGCGCTTCTCTCCTGACCTGAGTCGGGCGGTTGTCCGTATGATTCATGCCTGCGGCATGACCGACCTGCCGCAATTTGTGTCGGCATCTGAAGGCGCTGCGGAAAGCGGACGTCACGCCTTGCTTCAAGGCGCGCCGATTCTTTGCGACTCCGAGATGCTGGCGAAGGGCATCATTCGCTCAAGACTACCGCGCAACAATGAAGTCCTCTGCACGCTCAACGATCCGCGAACGCTCGCCCTGGCCGCGCAACTTCAAACAACGCGAAGCGCCGCGGCGGTGGAGTTATGGAAGGACAGGCTTGAGGGCGCTGTCGTTGTCATCGGCAATGCGCCGACGGCGCTGTTTCATCTGCTGGAGATGATCGAGGGCGGCGCATCCAAGCCCGCTCTCATTGCGGGAATTCCCGTAGGCTTCGTTGGCGCCGCCGAATCCAAAGAAGCGCTGGCGCAAAATCCGCTCGGTGTTCCATATATCACTGTGCGCGGCCGCCGCGGCGGCAGCGCCATTGCCGCGGCCGCAATCAACGCGCTGTCGAGTGAGAAGGAATGAGCGACCAGCCGCGCGTAGGGCGTCTGTTTGGCGTTGGGCTCGGTCCAGGCGACCCGGAGCTGGTGACACGCAAGGCGCTGCGCGTGATTCGTGAAGCGCATGTCGTTGCATATCCCACCGCGAAGCATGGCCGCAGCATCGCCCGCTCGATCGTTGCGGCGGAGCTGGTGAATGGACAGACCGAGTTGCCGATGGTCTATCCGGTCACTACCGAGGTGCCCAGCGACTCCGCCGACTACGATGACGCGCTGGAAGATTTCTACGATCGCATGGCGGATCAGATCGGCGCGCATCTCGAGCATGGCCACGACGTCGCTGTGCTGTGCGAAGGCGATCCGTTCTTTTACGGTTCCTACATCTATCTGCATGATCGACTTGCTCATCGCTTCCCGACGGAAGTGATCCCCGGCATCTCTTCTGTGACCGCTGCTGCATCCAGGCTCGGCGTTGCGCTGGTAAGGGGAGATGCGCCGATGACGGTTCTGCCGGCAACCTTGTCGGAGGACGCGCTCGCCGCACAGCTCAAGCGTCCGGGCGCGTTCGTGATCATCAAGGTCGGCCGTAACTTCACCAAGGCAAGAAGCGCCCTGCGCCGGGTAGGCATCGCGGATCGCGCGCTCTATATAGAACGTGCGACGATGCAGGCGGAACGAGTCTTGCGGCTCGAAGAAGCGGATGCAGCGCAGATCCCTTACTTTTCACTCATTGTCGTTCCAGCAAACGAGGCGTCAGACGATAAGCCGATCCAGAGTTCGGCAGGCGAAATCACGGTCGTCGGACTAGGCCCAGGAGCGCCCGAGTGGACAACCGAGGAAGTGAGCCAGGCTCTCGCCGAAGCGACGGATCTGGTGGGATATCAACCGTACCTCGATCGCGTTCCTGTGCGCGCCGCCCAGCAGCGACACGGCTCCGACAATAAAGTCGAGGCAGAACGCGCGCGTTACGCGATCGCGCTGGCGCTGGCCGGGCGTCGCGTGTGCGTGGTTTCCTCCGGCGATCCCGGCATCTTCGCGATGGCGACGGCGGTCGTCGAGGCGGTCGAAGACGGTCCCGAATCATGGCGCAGCGTCAGCGTTCGCGTGCTTCCCGGCATCTCGGCTATGCAGGCTGCGGCCGCACGCGTCGGCGCTCCTCTTGGACACGACTTCTGCGTACTCTCTCTCTCGAACCGGCTCAAGCCGTGGGACGTCATCGTGCAACGCATCCGGGCCGCGCTTAGCGCGGATTTATGCCTTGCGCTCTACAATCCGGTCTCGTCGGAGCGAAGATGGCAACTGGCCGAAGCGCGTGAGATCATGTTGCAACATCGTGCGCCGGAAACGCCTGTCGTGCTCGGACGCAATCTCGGCAAAGCGAACGAAGAGGTCACGGTGACGGAGCTCCGCCGCATGGATCCAGCCTCTGTCGATATGCAGACAATCATCCTTGTTGGATCGTCGACCACCCGAGCCTTCACCATGGCCGACGGCCGCACTCTCGTTTACACTCCACGAACCTACAGCGCCCAACCTGAGCCTGCCAACGCCACGGTAAACGGAGTTGTTGCGCCGTGACCGAGCGCGCCGCTCTTCGTCGCGGATGGACGACCGGCGCTTGCGCGACCGCAGCGGCTAAAGCGGCTTACATCGCTCTGATCACTGATTCTTTTCCCGACCCTGTCCAGATCACGCTACCTGCAGGGCAACGAGTCGCCTTTGCGCTCGCTCTTCAATCTTTTGGCGATGGGTTCGCAACCGCGGGCGTGATTAAGGACGCTGGAGACGACCCCGATGTAACGCACGGCGCGCTGATTGTCGCGACAGTGAGCAGAGCTCCTTTGGGAAGCGGCGTGAATTTTCGCGCCGGGAAGGGCGTAGGCACGGTGACCAAGCCCGGCCTGCCCATCGAAGTTGGCGAGCCGGCGATCAATCCCGTGCCCCGAGCGATGATGCGAACCGCGATCGCCGAAGCGGCGAGCGAACTCTCCGGGCCTCTCGACGTCCTCATTGAGATCTCTGTTCCGGGCGGAGAACAGATCGCGCAAAAAACGATGAATCCGCGACTCGGCATTCTGGGCGGCATTTCGATTTTGGGCACCACTGGAATCGTGATTCCCTATTCGTGTGCGGCATGGATCGCTTCGATCCACGAGGGCATCAACGTCGCGCGTGCGCTCGGTCTCACGCATATTGCCGGATCGACAGGAACCACATCGGAGGCCGCGATTGCGCGCCTGTACAACCTGAGCGACAGCGCGCTCATCGATATGGGCGACTTCGTCGGAGGCATGCTGAAGTACATCCGCACGCATCCGGTTGCGCGCGTGACTATCGCCGGAGGCTTCGCCAAGATGTCGAAGCTGGCGCAGGGAAGGATGGATCTTCACTCGGCGCGCAGTCAACTCGACATGGCTGAGCTGGCGCGAATCGCCGAATCCGTAGGCGCGTCGCCTGAGCTCAAAGAGCGCATTCTATGCGCCAATACAGGCCTTGAGGCGCTGCAGCTCAGCGTCCAGCAACGCGTTCCTCTGGCGCAGGAGATTGCGGTAAGAGCCTGCGCCGAGGCGCGTCGCGTTCTTGAAGGAGCTGATGTCGCGCTCGACGTAGCTCTTGTGGATCGCGACGGCGTTCTGCTCGCGACTGCTTCTTAGTGCGTCTTGATACCCTAAAATTTGCGAGTTCAGGTGCGAGACCTCCCAATATGCAGACCATTACAAAGCCGTGGCTATCAATCGTCGGAATTGGAGAAGACGGCTGGGATGGGCTGAGCAAAGCCGCGCGCGTCTCCGTCGAGTCCGCGGATCGCATTTATGGCGGCGCGCGCCATCTCGCTTTCGCGCCGCCAGGCGCCGCCGTGCGTTGCGCGTGGAAATCTCCTCTTTCGCAAAGTATCGATGAGATTGTTCAAGAGCATCGCGGCGTTTGCTCTGTCGCAGTATTGGCGAGCGGCGATCCGATGTTGCACGGCGTTGGTCCGCTGTTGACAAGGCGCCTGGACGCCGCAGAGTATCGTGTGATTCCGAATATCTCCGCGTTTTCGTTAGCCTGCGCGCGGTTAGGCTGGCCGGTCGTTGAGACGACGCTGCTTTCGCTGGTGCACGAACCGGTGGAGTCAATCGTGCGGTCTCTTGCTCCTTCGCAACGTCTGATTGTTTACTCGCGGGATCGCAGTTCTCCTGAGGCCGTGGTGCGGATTTTGCAAGAGCACGGCCTAGGGAAAAGCCGCATCACGGTCTTTGAACGGCTGGGAGGATCAGCAGAGAAGAGAGCC
>DATHNJ010000058.1:0-6852 GCA_035486155.1 Occallatibacter sp.
CGCCATCGTTCGCATTCTGTTCACTGCGCCCGATCAGGGCATCGTGCTTGGATCCGGAAATCTCTCCATCTACCGGGATATCGCGACCGTCGACAGCGGACCCGGCTATCTCAATGGCATTTTGTCGCTCTGGCTCAACTCGGAGTCGCCGCGGCAGGAGTTCTTTGAGGAAGAGAAGCGCGGGTTGCCCTACTTTCATCGCGCCAAAGCCGCCGAGCTGCTGGCGCTGCTGGATACAAAGTTTCCAGCGGCGCTGGCGCGAGCCGATCTTCATGCCGAGCTGATTCGCGCCTTTGCAGAGTATGGGCAGGACGCCGTCGTCATCAAAGCCGGAGGCGATTTCCTGGAGGAGTATCATGACTCGCCGCGTCGCGTCGCTGTGGCCATGATGATGGCCGATGCTTATGCGCGCACGAATAATGGCGTTGCCGAGTCTGCGCTCTATGACCGCATGCTGTCGGAGCTGGCGGCAAGATCGGAAGGCATGCCGCTAACGGCCTCGGCCCCGAGCGCGCCGGCGGACGCCGAATCAACGAGCGCCAACCAGGGTGAAGGCGCCGTGGAGCGAACCATCGGCGAGCCGACGATGGCTGCGAATGAGAACCCCGCAAAGCCAACCATCGATAGCCTGCTCACACTCACCGTGTTGAAACCGGTGCAAGTCCTCGCGCCGGATGAACTGACTTACGGCCAATTGCTGGATCGATATCTGGGGCGGCTGACGACCGACAAAAGGTTGCCCGAAGCGCTTGCCGTGCTGCGGCGTGAACTGGACCGCAACCCCAACGATCCCTTGCTCTATGAGCGACTGGCCGACTTCCTGCAGCAGAATAACTTCACATCCCAGGAGGAAGAGGTCTACCGCCGCGCCATCGAGCGCTTCAATAGTCGCGACTGGTATGACCGGCTGGCGCGGTTGTTTATCCGGGAGAAGCGCAGGCAGGATTACTCCGCTCTGACGCATCAGGTGGTCGACACCTTTCGCGGCACCGAACTGGAATCGTACTTTACAAGCGTGAACGGCGGCTGGCCTCAGATTTCGCTCGAAGTTAACCTTTACGCTCACCAGCGTTTTCCCCACGATACGACTTTCACTCTCAATCTGCTGCGCGCGTATCGCAGCAGAGATACCGCTGACGCGGTCGCGTGGGAGAAGTTGATGCGCGAGCACTGGTTCGAATCGCCGCAGTTGACCAATGAATTCTTCGACTACCTAAGCTCCACCGGCAGGCTCGACGGCGAGATTGCCGCCCTGCGAGAGCTCCTTCCAACAACGACGAAGCCGCAGGAGAGCAAGGCCGCGATGCGTGAACTCGCAGAGGCGGACCTATGGCAGTCGCATTTCGAACAGAGTGCGCCCCTGCTGGGGTCGCTGGCGAGCGACTATCCGGCGGACGCCGAGATCGGCAACCAGGCCTCGAGCGTCTACCGGTCGTTGGCTTACTTCGATCCATCAAGCACGGCGCGCGCCGTGTCTATTGAAAAGAACCTGCTGGCGTACGATCCGGCAGACCTGGAACGTCTGGCGCGGATCGGCGACATTCTGGCCGACAACTCGGGCGGGGACGCACGCCAAATTGCCGCGGCGGCGCCATATTGGCGGCGCATGGCCTCAGTTCATCCTGGCTTGCCGGATGGATATTTGCAATCTGCGACCATCTTCTGGGACTATTTTCAATTCGACGATGCGTTGGAGCAGATCGCGGCGGCCCGCAAACAGTTTCATGATCCCGCCATGTATGGGTATGAAGCCGGGGCGATTTACGAGAATGAGCGCGAGACCGGCAACGCGGTCGGCGAATATGTCACAGCAGCTGTTACGGGAAATTCTGCCGCGCGTGACCGCCTCATTACGCTGGCCGCAAAGCCGGCTTCGGCGCAACTGGTCGATGTCGCGAGCGCGAAGGCGGTGGCGGACCATCCGTCACTGCTTGCGATCGGCCTGCGCGCCGACATTCTGGCAAAGCAAAAGCAAAGCGCTGAGATCACAGCGCTGGTGAACAATGCAATAGACGGCGCCTCAACCTTCGACGAGGCGGAGCGGCTGGCAAGCTTCGCCCAGCAGCGTAACCTTGCTGTGTGCTATCGGCACGCGCTGCGGCGCGAGGTTGCGCTCGCCTCCGACCCTGTGCAACGCATCGAGATCCAGTACTCGCTGGTGCAATCGCTCGTCGCGATGGGCGATGTAGCGTCTGCGGGACAAATCATCGACGCGGTTTACAAAGACAATTCCAAAATCATTGGCGTTGTGCGCACTACGACCGATTTCTATTGGGAACACAAACAGCCGGGGAAAGCGATCGCAACGCTGACCCAGGCGTCCCGCGAGGCGTATCCGGAGCTGGCGCGTTCTTACACCTTCGAAGCGGCGGAGAAAAGCAACGAGAGTGGCGATTATGAGGTGGCGCGGCACATGGTTACGCCGCTGCTCGATGCCGACCCTTATGGCCCGAACTCAGCGCGCTGCCTGGCGATTATCGCCGACAGTTACGCCCGCGCCAACGATAACACGGACCTGCGCGATTTCTACCTGGCGAAGCTGGCGGCTCTGAAGTCGGCAAAGCTTTCGACGACCGAACGCCGCGATCAGGCCGCGCTGCTGCGGCGCGGGCTCATCCTCGCGCTGACCCGCATGAAGGACTACCCCGGCGCCGTCGATCAGCAGATCGCGCTGATCAGCGCATTTCCGGAAGACTCGGGCGTCATTCAGGACGCGGCCCTCTATGCGTTGCGGTACGGACGCCAACAGCAACTCTTGGATTTCCTTCACCAAGCCATCGTCGAATCGCCGCGCGATTCGCGATTCGCCATCGCTTTGGGCAGCGTCGATACTCTCTTCGAGGATTACCCCGGCGCGGTCGACGCTTACGGCGAGGCGATCGCGATTCGCAAAGACCGCAGCGATATCTACATCGCCCGCGCTGACCTTGAGGAACGGCTGCAACGCTTCGACGATGCCTGCGCCGATTATGACAAGCTCTACTTTCTGAGTTACAAAGACCCACAATGGATGGTCAGGGCAGCGGAGGCCCGAGCTCGCCAGGGCAAGAACGCCGAAGCTGTACAGGCCTTGCAGACCGCGTGGATCGACGGCCGTCCCGCGGAGGCGGCAAACTACTTTCGCGTCGCGGAGCAGTTGGATCAATGGAGCCTGCTCGATGCGGCTCGCGGCTTCGCTGAGCAGGGAGTGAAGCAGGCTGGAGACGATCTGTTAGCGGCGGGAGCAAACCATCATGGCGCAGCGATCTATGCGCGAATCCTCGCGAGGCAGCGCCACTCGGACGAGGCAATGAAGACCCTCGAAAACGCCCTGGGCGCCGCCGATGTTTCCCCGTCTTCGCCGGCGGTCGTTCTTCAGCAAGCGGAGAAGCAAGGAATCGCCGCAGTGAGCGATGCGGAGTGGCGCCGCAACCGCATCGAGCAGCGCAAGCAGCAGGCGCAGGCGGGTTTCAAGGCGGCCGTGCAGCAAATGAGCGCCGCCGTGGCTACCTATTACACCCCGGAAGAGAAGCTCACATATGCGCGGTTGCTGGATAGCTGCGAGGCGCAAGCAGCTCAGCACGACGTTGTCTCCATTTGGATTCCAGCGGCGATGACCGCCGGCCTGAAGGACCGCGAGGCGCGGTGGAGCAAGGATGTCCTGCTGGGCGAGAAGGCCTTCGACGACAACAAGATGAATGCCTTTAATCTGCTGGAGAAGCAGCGGATGGAGAACGCGGAACGCGGCGATACGCTGGAAACATATGCAGGCCGTTATCTAGAGCCGAACGCCGATCTCGCTCTGGCCCTTGCTGAAGACGCCTGGAGGGACGAGGCGAACCACGCGAGAGAACTGGCTGTGCTGCGCAAAATGGACCTTCAAAATAAGCCGCAAGCCAGCCTGCGAGAGCGTTATTTCGAGCTGTTGTTACGGTTCGAGCCGAATAAGCTGGTCGAGCAGGCATCTAGTGGCCCAGCCGATTACGCGGATGCTGCGGCAAACTACCTCGTGGCTAAGGGGACGCAATCACTGGCCTATGCGGGAATCGATGCTCGGGCCGGCAGTCTTCAGCCGGTATGGCGCGAGGCAAACACCGCCCTTGCGGGACTTTATTTCAGCGACAAGGCCCCGGCAATCGACACCGCCTTCCAAACGGCGCTCGACGACCGGAACATCGGCGAGCGCGTTTCGACGAAGGCCGATACCAGGTTTCGCCTGACCGGCAATAGCTGGTTTTATTACGGCATGCGCTACGGCGTCTACCGGTCGTTCATGCAAGAGGGCATGCAAAAGGGGTTGAAAGCGAGTGACGCGGAGGACTATCTTGCCTCGGGCCTCGAGGGCGCTCCCGAAGCTTTATCAAGCTACGTCTCACTCGCCCAGGCCTATATCGATGCTAAAGAGACGCAGGCCGCGCTGCGGGAATACGGCCACGCCCTGGAGCTTGCGCCCAATTCGGCTGCCATCCACCGCGACACCGCGGTTCTTCTCTGGTCAATTGGGCACAAGAACGAGGCCGGCGAAGCTGGAGCAATTGGCCACTGGAAGCAGGCGCTGGAAATACTCCGGCAACTCGTCGATACACGAGTGGTTCCCGAGAGCTTCTGGAGCGATTTCGCGGCGATTGCGGGGGATTGCCATCAACGCGCGCTCATTGGCGAATTGCGGCCCCAGATGGACGCCGTCCTTAGGGCCTACATCGCCAAGAACGGCGACTACCGTAGCGTCGAGTTGCTGCACTCGGCCCTCATCGCATCTGCTTCGCAATCCGATGGCGTGGACTGGATTCTGTCGCTTGCGGAGGCGGCCCGTTATCCTGAGACGCTGCTGGCGCAGCTGGACGGTGAAGCGTGGCTGCCGAGGCGGCAACTTGGCAGCGTACTGCGGCGCGAGCTCGAATTAGCGCAGGCGGCCTCGCCGCAAGCGGACGACGACTCCTCGGACTACCTCAGCGGCCGCGCCCGGCGCATCCGGATTCGGCTGTTTCAGTACCTTGTGGAGGAGAAGCAGGATGCCGAGGCGCAGGCCTTTTACGAGAGCATCCCCGCGAAGGAGCGCCCGGGCGAGGAATTTCAGCGTGCGCGGATCGTGCTTGCCGCCCACCAGGGGCAAATTCCGAAATTGCTGGCCGATTTCTCCTCGAATCCCGACATCGCCCCTTCCACGACGACCATCGCAGCGGCTGCGAGTGAGCTTCGCGCCAGCGGAGATCGAGCTTCCAATCGCCTGCTACTCGAATATGTCTTCGACTTCAAGTCGGTGCGGCACGAATTGGCGGATACTGATTTCCTCGCGCTCGCGCAGGCGCGGCTCGAAACCGGTGACGTCGCAGGCGCCATCGACCTGTTACATCGATTCACTCTCTTCTCCCCCGATCTTTATGGCAGCCTCGATTCTGCAGCTGGGTTGCTGGAAGAGTCGGGCCACCCGGCCGAAGCGCTTCCGTTCTTGAGCACGCTGGCAAACGGTACTCCATGGAAGCCGGAGTACCGGCTCCGTCTGGCGACGGCCCGTCTTCACGCGAATGCCGGCCCTGGTGCGCAAGACAATCAATCCGTGATCGGGGACCTCACGGCGGTCGCCTCCAGTGCCGAAGCGGGCTATGCGGTGCGGGTGGGGGCGGCAATCGAATTGAAGGGGAAAGGAGGAGCGCGCGACCTTCACAGCGCCGAGTTAGCGTTGCTGGCGTCAGGCAAAGTGATTCTTCCGGAGTTGGCGGACCAGCCCTACTTTTTGCCGGCGCGGGTCGCCGCCGCTGCGAGTGCCCCCGCTGCGGCGAAGCCGGCGATTCTTCGCAAGGCCATTGCAGTCGCACCAAGCGATTCATTGCGACTCGGTATCTTCCGCGCCGAGTTCTCGCTGGAGCATAGCGAACTTGCCTTCGCGGCGATTCAACCGCTGCTGGAGTCTCCCGGAGGCTATGTGCAAACCGCTGGCGCCGGCGCCTCGGTGCCCAACGATTCCGACTCGGCCGAAGGCGGCGTTGATGGGCCTGATGGCTCCGTGGATGTGAGCAGCGATGAGAACAGCCAGGACGCCCAGGGCTCCGAGCCGGATTCTGTCGAAGCGAGTGACGCTGCGGCTGCCTATGCGCCGGTGCCTTCGTTGCTGAAGACTCGGAAAGAGAAAGTGGACTTCGCCCTGGCGGTCGCGACGCTTTATGAGCACGCAGGCAATGATGAGCAGGCACTCACGTATGCGCGGTTTGCCGCTCGGTTGAACGATGACTCCGGCAGGCGCGCCGAGATTGCACGACGGACGGCGGCTCTATGGCTTCGAGTGCGGACCGAGCGAGAAAACAGTTCGCGCCGCCCTGCGATCCATGAGTCACTCGATCAAGCTATTGTCGTGCGGCCACGCATTAGAGACGCGCCCTCGCGGCAGGTGCAGCCATGATTCGGATGGGAAAGAAGTTCGCGTTCTCCGGGGTCGCGTTGTTGTTGTCGAGCGGAGCGCTTTGGGCCGGATTCCAGGCCATGACGTCGCCGCCGCCGCCGGCGCTCTCGGCGTGGGCGCCGCAAGGCTCGTTGCTGGCCATCGAGGCGAAAGACTTCTCCTCGCTGCTCAAAGATTGGTCGGGCTCTGAGCAGCAGCGCGCCTGGCTGGCCAGCGACAACTACGCGGGATTTTCACGCTCACGTCTCTTTAGCCGCCTGGGCGAGGCGCAGCAGCAGTTTGCTGAGTCGGCCGGTCTGTCTCCGGATATGAACTTCCTTAACCAGGTCGCAGGCAAGGAGAGCCTCTTCGCCTGGTATGACATCGGCAACCTGGAGTTTCTCTACATCACCCATCTGCCGGCAAACTCCGCTGAACAGACGACGCTCTTCCAGGAGCGAAGCAAGTTTGAGGCGCGCAAAGCCGGCGCGGAGACT
>DATHNJ010000059.1:0-15400 GCA_035486155.1 Occallatibacter sp.
AGTCTTCTTCTCGCCGGCAGTGCGGCCCATGCTGTTCTGGCTGTTTCTTGGCGGATTCGTGTGGGTGATCGGCGACATCTTTCAGCAGTACGCCACAAAGTTCATCGGCATCGGCCGCGGCATTCCGCTCTCGAACACGAACCAGCTCTGGGGACTGGCTTGGGGCGCGCTGGTCTTCGGCGAGCTGGCCCATGCCGACGCGACGCATCGGCTGCTCGTGGTGGCTGGATCGATCGTCATGATTCTCGGCGCCCTCGCCGTAAGCACCGCGGTCGCGACGGAGCGGGAACATACTTCCACCAACGAAGCGTTGCTGCGCGAATGCGGCCGCTATTCGCTCGACTACGCGCGGACGATCGCGTTGCACGGCGGACTCGAGAAAACGGAGAAGCGCGAGCGCGCGTGGTGGGATTATGTGATTCTGGCGTGCGCGGTCGGCGTCTTCATCTTCCTTGGACTACAGGCGCGCGTGCCTGAACTGGCCATGAACTGGACCTGGACATCGATCCTCGTCGCAGCCATGATCATCACGGCGATCGTATGCGTCTGGAAGCTCTGGAAGACGACGCGCTTCGCGTAGATTTTGCAACCGGCTTTGGCGAACTTTACAATAAGTCGCATGAGTGAGTTGTCGCTGGTCGATCTGGTAGGCGTTGGACTGAATGCGACCGACACTCTCATCTCCCTCCCGCATTATCCCGAGCGCGGCTCCAAGGTTGAATACTCGCAGGCGCAGATTCTTCCCGGCGGCCAGACTGCCTCGGCCGTCATCGCATGCCAGACGTGGGGCCTGACAACCCGCTATGTGGGCAAGTTAGGCGACGACGACGCGGCTCGACTGCACTCGCGTGCATTCGAGCAGGCTGGCGTGGACGCGCAGATCATCATTGCTCCCGGCGCGTCGAGCGCGCATTCACTGATCGTCGTCGACAGTGGCGGCGAGCGCACTGTGCTTTGCCAGCGCAATGAACAAGTGCAATTGCGGCCAGACGACATCAGGCGCGAGTGGATCGCGAACGCGCGAGCCCTTCTGATCGACGGATTCGAGACTGCCGCCGCGGCGCAGGCCGCGAGCTGGGCGCGCGAGACGGGCATTCCGGTTGTCGCCGATCTCGATGAGTTGTACGGCGGCGTCGAGGATCTGGCCGCGCAGGTCGACTATCTGGTTGTGAGCCGCGACTTCCCTCACCGCTTGACGGGCGAACGGAACCTGGAACAGGCGCTGCGCAAGATGAAGAATCGCTACGGCTGCGCGGTGACGGCGGCGACGCTCGGGCAGGACGGCGTATTGGCGTGGGACGGCAGCCGCTTCCACTTCCGCCCGGCTTACTGCGTCAAAGTGACCGACACGACCGGCGCCGGCGACGTCTTCCATGCGGGATTCATCTACGGCCTGCTGCAGGGCTGGCCGCTTGCGCGCCAGCTCGACTTCGCGTGCGCTGCGGCTGCGTTGAACTGCACGTGTACGGGTGCGCGCGGCGGCATTGGGCCGGTTGAAAAAGTAGAAGAGCTGATGGCCACGACGCCGCGATACGCTGTCGCGCCCGCAGCGGACTGATTTCAACACTAACAAGGGAGGCCTTGTTCGATGAGCGCTGCGCGTGTGCGCTGTAAGTGGGCAGGCAACGATCCGCTGATGCAGGCCTACCACGATGAAGAGTGGGGCGTTCCCGACTTCGACAGCCGCTCGCTGTGGGAGACCCTGATGCTCGAAGGATTTCAGGCGGGCCTGTCGTGGATCACCGTGCTGCGCAAGCGCGAGGAGTTTCGCAAGGCGTTTCGCGACTTCGATCCGCAGAAAGTGGCGAAGTTCGGCGAGAAAGACATCGCCAGGCTTCTCGAGAATCCCGGCATCATTCGCAGCCGCGCGAAGATCGAAGCGACCATCGCCGGCGCTCGCATCTTTCTCGACATGCAGAAGAGCGCGACCACCTTTTCCGATTTCGCGTGGAGCTTCGTCGACGGAAAGCCGATCCAGAACAAGGGACCTGTGCCGGCAGTTACGCCGCTCTCGGAGATGATTTCGAAGGATCTGAAGAAGCGCGGTTTCAAGTTTGTCGGCCCGACCATTGTTTATGCATGGATGCAGGCCGTGGGCCTGGTGAACGATCATGCCGATGACTGCTTCCGGCGTGGCGTTTGCGCAAAGGCAAAGCGCACATCCTCCTAACTGCCAAAATTTCTCTGGGGCTGATAAGAGCAGCAAGTTAGCGCCGCTTCGCGGCGTAGCAAGTCAGCGAGTCTGTTGCAGACTGAATCTCGCGCGAGCACTAAATCCTCCTTGTGTTGTTGGCCTGTGTTTCAGCGGCACTGAAGACCGCCGCTCCCTCCGACAATCGGAATGACGCGGTCATCACATGGGAATTGCCGAGACGGGCGGGTGCAGCTTAGTATTCCTCTGCGTACTGAAATCGTTTCCATTGAGGATTTTGGCCCATGTCTCGTCTCTCCGTCTTTTCTGTCGCCGCTGTGCTTGCACTTACATTAACGCCCCTCGCGCCGCAGGCGCAGCCAGCCCCACCGCAGGTGGCTCAGACTCCTCCCATGGGATGGAATAGCTGGAACTACTTCGCCGAGAAGGTCGACGACAAAGGCGTGCGCGACGCGGCCGACCAGATCGTCGCGTCGGGGATGCGGGACGCGGGCTACGTCTACGTGAACATCGACGATACGTGGGAGGGCGAGCGCGACGCCAGCGGTGTGCTGCATACCAATTCGAAGTTCCCCGACATGAAGGCTCTGGCCGACTATGTGCACTCCAAGGGATTGAAGATCGGCATCTATTCCTCGCCTGGGCCCAAGACGTGCGCAGGCTACGCGGGCTCGCTGGACCACGAGGAGCAGGACGCGAAGATGTACGCCGCGTGGGGCATCGATTATCTGAAGTATGACCTGTGCAGCTATATCCCTGCGGTGATGCAGAAGCAGGCGCCGAACGATAGGACGGCGCAGATGCGACTGATGCACGAGGCCTACGAGAAGATGGGCAAGGCGCTGGCGGCGACCGGACGGCCTATTGTCTACTCCTTCTGCCAGTACGGCTGGGACGCGGTGTGGGAGTGGGCGCCGTCGTACGGCGGCAACCTGTGGCGCACGACCGGCGACATCTCGCCGCACTGGGACCGCGTGTACACGATTCTCGAGCAGCAGGCGGGGCTTGAAGGATACGCAGGGCCCGGCCACTGGAACGATCCCGACATGCTCGAGGTGGGCAACGGCAAGCTGTCGATGGATGAGAACCGCGCGCATTTTTCGATGTGGGCGATGCTGGCGTCGCCGCTGCTGGCCGGCAACGATCTGCCCAACATGAAGCCGGAGATCAAGGCGATCCTCACGAATCGCGACGTGATCGCGCTTGATCAGGATTCGCTTGGCAAGCAGGCTTCGCGAATCTACAGCGAAGGCGAGGTCGAGGTGTGGAGCAAGCCGCTTTCCGGCGGCGCCGTGGCGATCGCTGTGTTGAATGCCGGCGACAACCGTTATTCGACGCATCCCTTTCATCTCGATTTGGCGAAGCTTGGCCTGCATGGATCGCAGCAAGCGAAGGACCTGTGGACGGGCAAGGACGTCGAGTTGACCGAGAACATGCCGCTGCAGATCGCCGGGCATGACGTGTTTCTGGTGCGAGTGGCGCAGCCGAAGTAGGCGCTGCACGACCATATCTCCCCCTCCTATCTCTGGGAGCAAAGATTCTATTTTCTTTGGGTTACGGCTGAGAGCCTGCCGCAAATATTTGCAGCCAAAGCTTTTAGCCACAGATATTTTGCTATCAACGAGTTAGGGGCTGGCCAGCGGCGAAGAGGCCGTTGCGCCCTAAAAGCCCAGGCGCGGCGCGGCCGAAACAGGCGTTCACAGTTTCACAGTTTCACAGTGTAGTTTTGTAAAAATGCCTGTTGCTCAGGCAAGTAGCTGACTCTATTTGAGATGAGTTTTTAGAATTGGGCGTAAAACGGCGCATTTTGGCGCGTTTTGGCATCTATTTTGGCCTTAAATGGCGCAGTTTGGCGCCGTTTTTTCTGTGAATCTGTGGAACTGTGATTCTGTGGGCGGAAGCAGACGTTCTTCGCGCAACGACGTGACTCGCTCGATTCAAGTATGCGCTGGAAGGTAGGAATGATCGGCAAAGGAGAGCGCTCAACGAGCCCACCGTCCCTACGGGACGGTGGGCATTTGGATGGGGCCGGTTTCCCAGGACTGCGCTCCGCTTGTCCTAGGCTATTTTCCTACTCTCCCTATGGGAGAGCGGAAGCCCGATTTACTCCACGCGGCCTAGCACCACCGAGAACCAGCCTCGGCGATCGGTCCAGGTCATATTGGGCGTGAAGCCGGCTTTGGCTAGCATGGCTTCGGCCTGGCCCGGCATGTACTTGTAGCTGTTCTCCGTGTGGATGCACTCGCTGCGCCGGAAATCGATATCCAGATCGAGGGCCTCGATGCGGACTGTCTGAGCCCGCAGGCTTGCCAGGTGCATCTCCATGCGCGATGCGGTCGCGTTCCACACCGCACGGTGCCCAAAGGCGATTGGATCGAAGTCGGCGCCCAGTTCGTGATTGATGCGGACAAGGATGTTGCGATTGAAGGCGGCTGTAACGCCCTCTGCGTCATTGTAGGCGGCCAGCAGGTCGTCGGGGCGCTTCACCAGATCGACGCCGAGCAGGAACCCATCGCCGGGGCGGAGGGCCGCACGCACGCAGTCAAGAATCCGCGCCGCTTCGTTCGGTTCGAAGTTGCCGATGCTCGAGCCGATGTAGAGCACGAGACGCCTCTCGTCGGGGGCCGGAACATCGAGAATGAGTCCGTCGCAGTAGTCCATCACCTGCGGCGCAACCAACACTTCGGGGAGTTCGCGCTCCAGCCGCTCCTGCGCGGCGATCAGCGCGGTGGCCGATACGTCGACCGGCTCGTAGATGACCGCGCCCTGGCGACGAGCAGCGGCTGCAAGCAGCAGGCGGGTCTTGTCGGCTGAACCGGCGCCCAGTTCGGTGATGCGGAGCCTCTCGCCGCCGGCGGCGCGGGCGATGATCGCGCCCGCATCGGCAGTGAGGATCGCGCGTTCTGTTCGCGTGAGATAGTACTCGGGCAATTCGGTGATGCGGTCGAAGAGCCGTGAGCCTTCCTCGTCGTAAAAAAGCCAGGGAGGAAGACGTTTAGGACATGACGCAAGCCCCTCCCGAACCGCTTCAGCGACTCGTTCGGAGATGCGCGCTTCGGCAGTCGGAAGAGCCGTAATCGCCATGTGAGGATTTTGATGCGCGAGCCGTCGCGCCGGTTACGATTTTGCTTTTGCGAGCCGAATACCGGAGAACTGCCAACGCGTCTCCGGCGAGAAGAAATTCCGATAGGTGGCGCGGATGTGGGCCGCCGGCGTAACGCAGGAACCGCCGCGCAACACCATCTGCCCACTCATGAACTTGCCGTTGTATTCGCCGAGCGAACCCGGCAGCGGCCGAAAGCCTGGGTAGCCAAGATAGGCGCTCGCCGTCCACTCCCAACAATCCCCCCACCACTGGCGCTGCGCGCGGCCTTGGTTTTGGACGAGGGTAGTTGGCATGGGAACCAGGTTACCCGAGTCCAACAGGTTGCCTTCGGGCGATTCGTCTTCGGTTGCAGCCTCCCACTCGAACTCGGTCGCCAGCCGTTGCCCGGCCCAATGCGCGTAGGCGTCGGCTTCGAAGTAGCTGACATGGCTCACGGGCGCGTGCTGCATTTCGCTCAGACATCGCTCGCCGCGCAGAGTGAAGATCGTCCAGTCGTTTTGACTGGAATCGGCGGGGCTGGGATTTGCGCCTGCGGGATTCGACCAGTAGAGCGGAGCGCGCCAGCCGTTCTGCTGCACCGCGTCCCATCCCGCGGAGAGCCAGAACTCGGGACGACGATAGCCGCCATCGGCGATGAACTGCGCGTACTCGCCGCAGGTGATGAGGCGATCAGCCAGGGAGTACGGATCGAGCCAGACGCGGTGGCGCGGCAGCTCGTTGTCGAAGGCGAATCCTTCGCCGGAGTGGCCCACGTCGACCAGCCCGCCGGGGAAGTTCACAAAGCGCAGAGCCGGACAGGAATCAGCATCGGCAATGCCGGCCTCGCCGGCCTGGAACGGCAGATACGCCGGCCGCAGAGGGTTGGTGAACAGCGCGTGCAGGATGTCGGTCAGGATGAGCTCCTGGTGCTGCTCTTCGTGATTCGCGCCGAGTTCGATGCGCTTGAGCGCCTCAGGATCGGGATCGGATTCAAGGAGACGATCGATCGCCGCGTCGACATGCGCACGATAGCGCAGAATCTCCGCGATGGACGGGCGCGAAAAGGACGAACGCAGGCGCTTCTCAGGAAACGCCGCGAAACTTACGTAATAACTATTGAAAAGCCATTGAAAGTCGGGATTGAAGACGCGGTAACCGGGCAGAAACTCGCGCAGAATAAACGACTCGAAGAACCATGTGGTGTGCGCCAGATGCCATTTCGCGGGCGAGGCTTCGGCGCAGGACTGCACCATCATGTCTTCGGGCGTGAGCGGCTCAATCAGGGATAAAGTGCGTTGCCGGGTTGTACGGAATCGCGTTGCAACATCGATGCTTGGCGCCAGCGCCGGGGTCGAGCTCATGTGCGTCCTCCTGTTATGCGATGACTTCCAGCCGCCTCGCGACGCCTAAATGTAAGATTGCGCGCCATGCTTTCCGGTTTCTGCGTCCTACGAGTCCATTGGCGGGCGTCTTATCCCCTCGATCACAAAACCCATTCATGGTTACCGATGTGGCGCTAATTCACTCCGCATCGGGGCATTTAGAGACCGTTTTGCAAATCGTTGCTTCCGGCATATAGCGCAAGACTATAAAAAGTGCTTTAATTTCGCACTAACAAACCCTGGGGGTTTGTCGAAGCCCCGTTCCTTTTTGAGGAGGGCATATGTATACGAATGAATCCCGCTGGCTGCCGGCTACTGCAGTCACCGCAGCCGTTTTGGCAACCTCCCTGGCCGTCGTTGCTCAAAGCTCCCCCTCTGAGATCGCCAAGAACCAGTCGGCGCCCACCATCGTGGTTCCAGTCCCGGAACCGACTCCGGAGGCGGTAGGCGACTCGCTGATGGCGCACCATCGCTACCAGGCCGCAATTGCAGCATACAAGCAGGCCCCTAAAAATTCCGCCCCGGCGTGGAACAAGATGGGCATTGCTTATCAGATGCTGTTTAATCTGCAGGACGCCATCCGATGTTATGAGGAATCGCTAAAGCTCGATTCGAAAAACGCCAATGTCTTGAATAATCTTGGCACTGTCTATGATTCGCAGAAAGAGTACAAGGCAGCCGTAAGGATGTATCACAAAGCCCTCAAGATAGAGCCCAAATCAGCCCTCGTGCTCAAAAATCTGGGCACCGACCTGCTTGCGCAGCGCCAATACAAAAAAGGCTGGGAAGCCTATAAGACCGCGTTGGCGATCGATCCGGAGATCTTCGATCACAACAACGGTCCGCGGGTGGAGAACCCGTCTTCGGTGCAGAATCGCGGCGCAATGAACTATTACATGGCCAAAGGCTGCGTGCGCGCCGGCGAGAACGATCGCGCCATTCAGTATTTGCGCATGGCGCTCAACGAAGGCTTTACGAATCCCAAGAAGATCGAAGCCGACGTGGAGTTCGCAGGCCTGCTCGGAACTCCGGCCTTCATGCAACTGATGGCCGAGCAGCAGAAGGCGCAGTAAGCGGCGCCGTCCAAGAGGAAGAGCCGCTCGTCTATCATGCAGATGTTCTGTTTGGAGGCGGCTCGATGAAGACGGCTCTTTTCTCCGCAACTCTAGCGCTCAGCACGGTTCTTTGCGCACAGCAGACTTCAGCGCCACAAAGCCAAAATCAGACCGGCGGCTGGCAAGGCCAGCGCAGCGGCGGCCGCGGCATGGGCGCGGGTTTCGGCGCAGGTCGCGGCACGGTGGGGACCGTGACCGAGGTTGCGGCCGACCACTACACGATCAAGACAGAGATGGGCGAGACCTACACCGTCCATTTCAGCGTGAACACGCGGATTCTGAAGCAGGCGCCGGGGAGCGGCGGTCAGCGGCGCGGAGCTGGTTCGGCGCAAGGCGTCGGGCAAAATTCCGGACAAAATTCGGGACGTGGAACGGGGCAAGGTGCGGGGCAAGGCTCGGGCGCGGGCGCGGGCTCCGATGAAGGCGCGATGCGCACGCCGCCCCAACCGATCAAGGCTACGGACATCAAGGTCGGCGATGTGATCACGGCCGGCGGCGAGGTGGACGCCAATGCAAAGTCAGTTGGCGCGGTGTTCGTGATGTTGATCGATCCGGAGCGCGCCAAAGAGATGCGGGCGATGGAGGCGAACTTCGGGAAGACCTGGCTGGCGGGCCGCGTGACGGCGATCAACGAGGCTAAGGTCACGCTGGATGCCGGGCTCGATCATGCGACGCATATCTTCGTCGCCGACGAGAACACGACGTTCCGCAAGCGCCGCGATCCGATCACGCTGCCGGATGTGCAGGTGGGCGATATGGTTCGCGTGGAGGGCGCGGTGAAGGATGGCGCGTTTCTAGCCACTTCCGTTGCCGTGATGGGAGCTCCGCCGGATGGGGCGCGCGGAGGCGGCAACGGGATTGCGCAGCCGCCCGCGCCGCCTCAATAGGCGGGCGCGCAGGGGCGTCGCTTGTGGACCGGCAGGGTAGGCAGCCCGCAATCTCCCGGGCTTAGCAGCTTAGCTGCGGCGTGTTCCAACCCAGGTCGCGAGGCAGCCGAACAGAACTCCGGCGACAAAGACAATGCCCACCGCCTCGAGCGGATTCTGCTTCACCGCCCTTTTGGCGTCATCGATCGCGTCTTCAGCGGCGTCACGGCTTTGCTTCACCGTCTTGAGCGCCGACTTGACGCCATCGTCCACGGCATCCTTCACCACAGACTTGATCTTGGAGACCTCGCGAAGAAGTTCTTCCACTGTCGCCGCTTGTTTTTCCAATAGATCCATGTGCCTGATCTCCTTCTGTCATTTTCGGACGCACGGCTCCTCTGCGAACCGCGGCGCTTGCATTCTACTCGTATGGGATGTGATCTGCGCTGTCCTTGTTGCTCAGTGTGTCCGGTGGCATGGCGAAGGACCTGGGCGGAGATTCTCGAGCGGCCAGCTCGGGCCTAGCCGCCCATGAACATGCCGCCGTTCACATCGAGAACGTGGCCGGTAATGTAGGCGGCCGCATCGGAGGCGAGAAACGCGACCGACTGCGCAACGTCGACGTCTGTACCGGCGCGGGCCAGCGGAATCTGGGCCAGCATGGCCTCGCGGCCTTTTTCATCGAGGAACGAGGTCATCGCGGTTTCGATGTAGCCGGGAGCGACGGCGTTGACTGTTACGCTGCGCGAGGCGACTTCGCGAGCCAGCGCGCGGGTGAAGCCGATCAGACCGGCCTTCGACGACGCGTAGTTGACCTGGCCTGCCTGGCCGGTGCGGCCTACGACGCTGGTGATGTTGACGATTCTTCCCCAGCGGTTACGCAACATGGCGGGCAGCAGAGCCTGGGTGAGAAGAAAGACGCCGGTGAGATTCGTATTGAGCACATCGTCCCAGTCAGGACGCTTCATGCGCATCATCAGACCGTCCCGCACGATGCCCGCGTTATTTACGAGAATTTCGACTTTGCCATAGCGCTCGAGGATGGCTTTCGCGCCGATCTTGATGGATTCCTCGCTGGCGATGTCTAGGCTGAAGGCTGCGGCCTGGCCGCCGGCCGCGGCGATCTCCGCGGCCACATCGGCAAGTTTCGCTTCGTTGCGCGCCGCCAGCGCGACCGTCGCTCCGGCCTTGGCCAACTCCAGCGCGCACGCGCGCCCAATTCCCTGGCTCGCGCCGGTCACCAGCGCGATTCTTCCCTGCAATCCTGCCATTCTTTGTGTTGTCCTCCGCGCGGCGCGTCAACATCGCGCAACGCTTTGGTCATTATAGGGAGCTGAGCCGGCGTGGACGGCGTTCAAGCCGAAGGCATGGCCTGCGCGGGGATGCGCTGGCGACCGCGCGCGGGAGCAGCCAGCTCCGGCGGCCACATATACACCGCCAGGCGGCGCGAATAATGGAGCACCGGCTCCTGATCCTGCAATTGAATGCCAATGGAGGCGGGCAGATCGTTGCGCTCAATCTCGGCGGCGGCTTCTTCCAGCGGCCAGGAGACATGATGCACATTGGCGCGCAGCAGTTCACCCGCGCCGTTATGCGTAAAGAGGCAATAGCGCTCGGTGAGGAAGTATTCGATGGTGCCGGGACGGCTCTCGGCGAGTTTGCGCGTTGGGCCGAGTCCGCGATAGCGGGCCTTGAAGATGACCGGCTTGCTCGTGAATCGGCGGCGGCTGAAAAAGGTGAACTCGCGCTCGGAGCGCGACTCAATGTGAATGTTGGACCAGTAGTAGGGCAGGTGATAGAAACTGCGCGCCGCCAGGACGCCCAGCAGATTCGCTCCATCCAGCGAGAAGAAGTAGACGCCCGGCGTGCCGGTGCGATGGTCGCGGACGTAGGTGCGCAGATTCAGTTCGGGAAAGCTGCGCGCGCCGGGGATGGAAGGGATGCCGCGCACCTTGATCCGGTCCATCCAGAAAGGAACCACGCCGAGCCACGCCGAACCGTCGAAGGTATCGAGATGGAGGCCTTCGGGCAGCAGCGAAGCGACCTGCGCAGGCTGGGCCCGCCAATGCGCAAAAAGGAGATCATTCCAACGCTGGGTCATCGCCCAGCGCCCGGGCGGCAATGGCCGAGGCCGCTGCGATGTGCGCACCTTGATCTCCCGCATGGCCCTCTGTGCTCCCCTGTAGATAGGACGTCCGCGTTATAAGACTGGATTCACGACGAGACCAGCCGTTACGAGGTTCTCCAGTTTGATTCGGATCGAACCGAAACGTCAAGCAGCTCCATCACCCCTGAAAACCGCCTGGTTTTCCTACTATATCCCCGGCCGGGAGAACCATCCTCATGCCGTATTCTGGTCGCGAGCCAAGCGAATGTCCAGTCAATCTTTACCGCCCGTCGGCGCCCATAACCAGACCGAAGTCTACGCCGTTCATGGGGCCGATCCGGAGGTCCTGGCCTACGCCATGGCCAAGTATTCGCGCTCTGCCTTGTCGATGCGCGAGTCGCTGACCGAAATCAGCGCACAACGCGCGGAGCAGTTTCTCAACACCTTTTATTTTCAGTATGGCCATCGTTCCATCGCCGATTTGGCGCACATCGCCTTCGCCGTGGAGCGGCTGAGCCTGCTGGCGGCGATCGTGCTGGTGGACGAGCAGCGGTGGGATGGGCAGGAACGCTCGACGCGCTACCAGAATTTCCTGAAGTCGGGTTGGTTTCTTCCGGATTTCGGCTCGGATTCAGCTTCGGCGAATCTCTACTGCGAGACGGCCGAGAATCTTTTCGCGACCTATCAAAAGACTACGGCTGCTGTGCAGGGCGCTCTGCGCCAGAGGGTCGCGCGGCCCGAGGCGATGAAAGAGGATGCCTACGAGCGGACGCTGAAGGCGCGGGCGTTCGATGTGGCGCGGTATCTGCTGCCGCTGGCGACCAACACTTCGCTGGGCCAGATTGTGAATGCGCGCACGCTGGAGACGCAGGTTTCGCGGCTGCTCTCGCATCCCATGGCCGAGGTGCGCGATCTGGGACGCCGGTTGCGCGATGCGGCCACGGGACCGGCGTGGAATGTGTCGGCGCAGGCGGGGGCGGCGTTTGTGGAGAAGTGCGCGGGCGATGCGCAGTTGGCGGCCGAGGCCGCCAACCTGCTCACGCGCGAGGTGCGCACGGCGCCCACGCTGGTGAAGTACGCGGAGCCGAATGCGTATCTCATCGAGACGCGTAAAGAGCTGGAGCAGGCGGCGCATGAGCTGCTCAAGGGCGTTGCGCCGGCGAAGGCCCCGGTCGTCGATCTGGTCGAACGCACGGAGCCGCTGGAGGTGGAGCTGGCCGCAACGCTGCTCTACTGGGCCAGCCATCATCCGTACCGGCAGGTGCGCGATCTGGCGGCGGGGCTGCCTGCAAGCCGCATCACCGAAATTATTGAATTGGGTCTACGGCATCGCGGGCGGCATGATGAGGCGTTGCGCGCGTTTCATTGCGGCGCCGCTCTGCGCTTCGACATCCTGATGGACATTGGCGGATTTCGCGACATGCATCGCCACCGGCGCTGCGTGCAGATCCAACAGGGATTTACCGCTGGGCATGGATACGAGACGCCGATCGCCGGCGATCTTGGCGCCGATGTGAACCTGCTGGCCGATGCGGGGGCGCTCGACAGCTACAAGGCGGCCGTGGAAGGCGCGCTCAACGCGAGCGAGCAGATCGCCGGCGGCTGCGCACCGGAGGCCGCATCGTCGGCGCTCTACCTGTTGCCGCTGGCTACGCGCATGCGCTGCCTGTTCAAGATGGACTTTGCGGAAGCGCAGTACATCAGCGAGCTGCGCTCGGCGCCGGCGGGGCATTTCAGCTATCGGCGGGTTGCATGGGAGATGTTTCTGGCATTGCAGCGGCAACATCCGACGCTGGCGAAATACATCCGCGTGACGGACTTTACGCAGCCCATCGATTTGTTGCAACGCTGAATCTCTATCTCTTAGAGCGCGAAACAACGCCCCTCATGGGCCAAAGCCCCCGGATTTGCAGGGCCTTTTACGGCACGGCTAAAGCCGCGCCCTTTCAAAACGCGACCGACAATTGTGGGATAGAACTACGGCGCCTTGGCTTCGAGCGGTTCATCTTGCGGCGCGGTTTCCGCTGCCCGCAGGAGCGAGGCGGACGTGAGTTGATCCGTCTTGCGCAGGTCTGGGAACAATACCGACCAGAAGCCGGCGATAGCAAGCGAGCCGATTCCGCCGAAGATCGTTGCGCGGACAGCGCCAAGCCACTGCGCGGTCAGGCCGCTTTCAAATTCTCCAAGCTCATTCGAGGCGCCAATAAACATCGAGTTTACGGCGCTCACGCGGCCGCGCATCTCGGGCGGGGTCGCCAGTTGTAACAAAGATCCGCGAATGATGACGCTGATCGTGTCCGCCGCGCCGCTAATGGCAAGCGCCGCCAGCGAGAGCCACAGATTGCGCGACAGGCCGAAGATGATCGTCGCGGCGCCGAAGATCGAGACGCAAAGAAAGAGGCGCTTGCCGGCGCGGCGTTTGAGAGGATAGCGCGCCATGATCAGCGACATGGTGAGGGCGCCAATGGCGGGCGCCGCGCGCAACACGCCGAGGCCGCGCGGGCCGGTGTGCAGGATTTCGTTGGCGAAGATGGGCATCAGCGCGACCGCGCCGCCCAGCAGCACGACGAAAAGATCCAGCGAGAATGAACCAAGCAGCATGGGCATGCTCAAGACGTATTTGAAGCCCGCCAGAATCACCTGCATGGAGACGTCGCGATGCTCCATGCGGCCGGGACGGACATGCAGGCTGAAGATCAGGGAGAGAAATAACAACAAGGTCACAAGCGTGAAGACGTAGACGATACCCGCGCCTTCCATGCGCGTGTCCCCCATTCCCGCGTTATGGACCCATCGCGCCAGAGGCAGCGTGAAAAGGAGACCGCCCAATGCCGGGCCGCTGATATTGGCGAACTGAAAGATTGCGCCGCCCCAGGTGACCGCGTTGACGAAGTGCTTCTCCGGCACGAGATGAGGAATCAGCGCCGAGGCTGCCGGCGAAGAGAACGCGCGCCCCATGCCCATCACAAAAAGCACCGCATAAATCGGGAGCACTCTGTTGACGCCCTGGCGCGCGAACATCAGCAGCGTGAGCGTGCAGAGGACCTGCACCGAGTAGCAGATCAGAATGACGCGACGGCGATCGAAGCGGTCGGCGACGTGACCCGCCGGCAGCAGAAAGATGAGTCCCGGAAGAAACAGCGCGAGGCCAGTGTAGCCGAGATCGAGAGCGCGATGCGTAATCGAGTAAACCTGCCAGGCGACGGCGACGGCCTGCGCTTCTGCCCCGAGGATGACGGCGGCGCGCGCCAACTGATACCGCCTGAAGTCGCGATAGGCGAACGCCTCGAGACCTCGTCGATGAGGCTTGTCGGGTGGGGAATCCATCGGTTGTTATTAGGTTATCGCGCCGCGTGCGCGCACGCTGAAGTAACTCCAAGATGCGCGGCAAAGGCCAGAATCAAAAGGCTATTGGACGATCGCACTTGTTAAGGCAATTTGACTTGATTAACGATCATTGCTAATGTCGAAGTTATGAGTTTTGGCTCCAGGCCGATGTGTATCGCGTGTTGTTGCGCGCTGCGCCGGTCGTGTGTGAGCTAAGCAAGAATCCAATCGCTCAACTGTACCGGCCGCGCTTCAGCACTAGCTGACGCGGCTTTTTCATTTCTCAAAAACAAACTTGGACCATGAGAATCGCTTCTCAAAACTCGCAGCTCCACCTCTCTACCGCATGGGCCTCTGCAGTCCGGCGGAACAGTTGTTGTTGTAGCTGTTGTTGACCGAGTTCTTCCTCCATTCATTTCGCGCGCGATCTTCCGATTTGGTTTGAGCCCGCGCAATCCGGCCCAAGAAAAAAATAAGCAGTTCACAACAGGAGAATCTTCAGGAGTTCCCGTGACACTTGCATCGAAGTTGTACCGAGTTTTTGCTCTACTGTTTTTCGCCGGCGCTCTCGCGGCGCAGGCGCAGGTTGTAGGCGGCAGCATCAGCGGCACGGTGCATGACGCCAGCGGCGCCGCGCTCTCTGGAGCGACGGTGGTGGTGCGGCAGATCGAGACAGGCGCGAGCCGCACACTGACGACTGACGCCGAAGGCCGATTCTCCGCGCCCTCCGTTCCGGTCGGCGAATACACAGTGTCCGCCGCGCATGACGGCTTTGAAACGCAGCGCCAGACCGGCATCACGTTGACCGTGGCGCAGAGCCTGCCATTGAACTTTGTGCTCGGCCCGGCGAGCGTGCATCAGGAAGTCGTGGTCGTCGATTCAGGCGAAACCGTAAATATCACGACGCAGCAGACCGCGGGGTTGATCGACGAACGCCAGGTGAAGGAGTTGCCGCTCAACGGACGCAGCTACGATGAGTTGCTCACGCTGAATCCGGCCACCGTGAACTATACGAATGAGCGCTCGGGCGGAACGGGCACGTCGAATTCGTCGGTGGGCAATATGTTCTCCGTCAGCGGCCATCGCCCGCAGGACAATGTCTTCCTGCTGAACGGAATCGAGTACACAGGCGCATCGCTGATCAACGTGACTCCCGGCGGAACGAGCGGCCAGTTGCTCGGCGTGGATGCAGTGCGCGAGTTCAACGTGGTGAGCGACACCTATGGCGCGACCTACGGCAAACGAGACGGCGCCCAGGTCAGCATCGTCACATCTTCCGGCACCAATCAGCTGCGCGGCACGGCGTTCGAGTTCATTCGTAACAGCGCGCTCGATGCACGCAACTACTTCGATCAGGGATCGATTC
>DATHNJ010000060.1:0-8960 GCA_035486155.1 Occallatibacter sp.
CTGACGGCTGACGGCTATGCCCTCGTTATTGAGCACTTCGGCCAGCGGAAGCACCGCAGCGACGGCCTGAAACGCCGCTTCAGCCTGCGGGTACTTGCCGGAGAAAAGCAAAGACAACCCACGATAGAAGCCGGCCTCCAGCGCGTCGGGATCGTTGCGTCCTACTTTCGCGAAGGCATCCGCCGCATCCTCATATTGCTGGCCGGCATAATCCTCGCGTCCCAAAGCCATCCATGCCGGACCAAAGGCTGGATTGAGCGCAACGGCCTGTTTCAGGTGGCGCAGACGCTCGTCCTGGTCGGGCTCGGTAATGCCGCGAATGTACTGCTCAAACGCATCGAGGCGAACTCCTCGGCCGGCCGCGACAAATGTCTCTTCGGAGCCGCTGAAGTCAGGATCAAGAACACGCGTGAGCTTCCAGGAAAGCGAGTCGAAGATGGCGACCAGGTCGCGTATCGGACCACGTTTGCTGACCGCCTCGCTGATGCGCAGGTGCGGAACGTCGATGACGCGGGCTTCGACTTCGAGCGAATCGCCTTCTGTCGAGTAACTGCCGACGATGATCGAATCCGCGTCCAGAGTCTGCGCGAGCTTGAGAGCGCTGGCGCGGGAAGGTTGAAAGCCCTCAGGCAAGCCGAGATGATCGAGCGCGTAGACGCGATCGGCGCGGCGCATGGGCGCAAAGCCGGCCGAGGTGAAGCGGCTGCTTAAAATCTCTGCGGCGGCTTCGCGAATCCACTCGAGACTCGGCTGGTTGGTTCGGTTGTCGAAGGGCAGGATGAGCAGAATGCGCCCCTTGCCGGCGTTTTGCGTCTCCTGGGCGGCCTCGGGCGTGGGCGGGGTCTGCGCAAGGGCAGTCAGACTCAGCGTCAAGCAGACAGGCAGCAGAGAAAGCGCGGCGCGCGCCACGAAACCTCGGGATGACAAGTGACGATTCACTGCTTCGATTATAGGTCGGGGGCCATTTGAGACCCGGCGCACGAGGCGCTACTCGGCGGATGTCGGCGGGACGGCGTTTGGGCCACGCGACTGCGCTTCGATTTGCCGGTTGAATCGGATCAGGGCGATCCAAAAACCGTGGTCTTCGCGCCGCCAAATCAGTTGTCCATGCAGGCGCAGGGCGATGGCATCGGGCGGCAGATCGTGATGCAGGCCAAAGTAGCGTTCATCGACGGCTTCGCTCTTGGGGCCCAAGCTCAAGGGCAGCGACGGCGGATCATACTTGGTCGAAAAGACCAGCGCGGCCGAATACTTCTCCGGCTCGGCGGCGGCGCGATCGATCTGCGCCTCGGTAAAGTCGTCGATGCGATCGACGGCGTAGGGCTCTTTCACGTAGCCGAGTTCGGGGCGCGCCAGCTCATCGGTCACCGGCCAGGCGGACAAGACCGTCGCGCCGCGATAGCGCTGGTTCAGTTGCGCGATGCCGGCCATGTGCAGGCGGATGACGCGGGCGTAGGCGAGATTGTCTTCGGGCGCGAACCGGTAGGGCGGATTGATGAACAACGCGGCTAGAAAGGCGGCTGCGGAGAGCGCAGCCAATCCCAGCCAGTACGGCACGCGGCGATAGAAGGTGGACAACGCGAGCAGGAGCACCAGCGGGTACATCGCCAGCAGATAGCGCGTGAGCAATGCGCCGCCCAGAACGCTGAACAGCACAGCGTTGGCCACGAGAAGCCAGAAGATCCGCCACTGCGCGGCGTGCGCGATGGCCGTGCGCGTCTGTCCGTTGCGGTCGACGCGCGGCTTGAGCATCATGGCGGCGAGGGTGAGGATCGTCGGCACAAATAAATTCATGTGCGCGGTGAGATGCAGGATGCGATGGCCGAAGGCGGCGAGGATGCGCACCGGCGTCAGCGTGGCTTCGGCGTTGTAGCGCAGAAACTCGGGATTGCCGAAGACGAACCCAGTCTTCGCGTAGTGCCACGCATACCATCCGCACAGCGGCAGCACACTCGCAGCCAGCCATGCGGCTTCGCGTAAGCTCGCGCGCCGGTTCGATACATCGCCGCGAACGCCTTCGACAATCTGCACGATCGCAAGTGTGAGCGGCACGGCGATCGCAGTCTCTTTGCACAACGCGGCCGCCATAAACCAGGCCATTGCGACCGGCGGATTGCGATCCTTCTCTGGCAGCGCGAAGACGAGGCCCCACAGCGTGCAGGCAGCGGCAAAGATATCGGCATGGGCCAGCGTGCTCTGCACAAACCATATCGGGTAGAGGCCTGTGAGCACGACGGCGCAAAACGCCACCAGCGGCGGCCGGTTCAGCTTGATCGCAAGCCGCCACACGGCGAGCAGGCCAAAAGACGCTACGAGCAATACGGCTTCGCGGGTAACTCCGGGATAGAAGCCCGAAGCCTTCCACCACAGCGCAAGGTAGATGCTGGGCAGCGGCGGGTGCGCATTGCTGACCGTAGTGATGGGGATCAGCGAGCCGGTGCGAAAGAAATCCCACGCCGCGGGGATGTAATAGCCCGCCTCATCCCAGTAGTAGGGCAGGCGCAGCAGCGAGAAATGGCTCGCATAAAGCGCAGCGAAGATGACCTGAAAAATCATCCAGGTCGGAAATGGCGCATCTCTTCGCGGCCTGAACACGAGTTGCAAGCTCATGGATTTGGATTTGAGTCTCGGAAGTTAATTGACTGGACCCTGCGGAAAGCCATGCCCCTGCGGCTCGAGGTTCAGCGTGCCAAAGGCCTGCTCGTATTGCGCGATATTTTGGCCGAGTATGTTCCACAACGCCTTGGCCTGCTGCGGGCTCAGGAAGACAGCGGCGTGATTGCGGATCGTGACCTGATCGGGTGTCTCGCTGGAGGCGAGGCCGAAGGCAAGCTGGAAGTCCCATACGCTCACGCGGACCTGCACGCTGTTGGCGTAGATCTCGCGATAGTCCGGGCTCTGGGCGACGTTCAGGTGAGGCTGTTGCTGGCTCATGGTCTCTCCAGATTACTCCGCTGGGGCTCGGCGCGCCGAATGCCCCGCTTTCGCTCGCGACTTTTCCTGTTGTCCGGTTTCATGCCGTTATTAGCGGTAGAACTCTGTCGGACTGGGGCGACCGCATAGACCGCGCGCACAGGATTCGTGTGCGCAGCAAACGCGAACGGAGCGCCTTATGAAGATCGGCCAAGCGATATTTTTTGCGGTGCTTGTAAGTCAACTTATGGCGACCAACTTATTTAAACGAACTGGAAGTTATTGCGGAATAAAACATCTGTTCGCGTGTAGCGCAAATGCGCATAGTTCTCGACTTATTCACGGATAACCGAAACCCTAATGAACTCGGCCGGTATCTCTCCATCAGAAGCAACCAACGCCGACCGCAGCGTCGGCGGGAAAAAGGAGAAATAAATATGTCGCGTTTACACATCGTTGATCCGTCTGCCGCAACCGGGAAAGCCAAAGACCTGCTTCATGCGGTCCAAATCAAGATGGGCCGCGTTCCTAACATGACGAAGGCGATGGCCAACTCGCCTGCAGTTCTTGAAGGGTATCTTGGCTTCGCCGCGGCCCTGGGCAAAGGTTTACTGGAGCCGAAGATTCGCGAGCAGCTTGCGCTCGTGACTGCGCAACATAACCGTTGCGATTACTGCCTCTCTGCGCATACGGCGATCGGCAAGATGGTCGGTCTTACAGAGGAACAGATTCTCGCGAGCCGCGAAGGCAAGGGCGCGAGCAGGGTCGAAGCAGCGCTCACGTTCGCGACGCGCGTTCTCGATAACAAGGGAGCGATTCGCGAATCGGATCTGGCGGAGGTTCGTGCCGCCGGCTTCTCGGACGGGGAGATTGCGGAGATCATCGCTCACGTTGCGCTGAATGTGTTCACGAACTACTTCAACGTGGCGACCGACGTGGATATCGACTTTCCACCGGTTTCGCACTCGGAGCTTGCTGTCGCCTAATTCGTGATAGAGGCGGCGTCTCGGAGCCGCGGCATGCGCTCATCGCATCCCGGTTTGCGAACTGTCTCGCTTTTCCCAGGTCTCAAAATCGAGACCTGGGGCGCCCGGTTCATTTTTTTGATCGGGGATAAGCGGCTGGACTTTTGGTGCGGAAGGCGGGACTTGAACCCGCAAGCCTTGCGGCGCTAGCTCCTAAGGCTAGTGTGTTTGCCATTTCACCACTTCCGCAGCGGAGGCGACCGGCGCGCCAATTCGGCTCCCCGGTCCTCTCCAAGTGTAGAAGCAGGCGATTCCCGTGGCAATATTTGACCCGGTTCTGTACCCTCGGAGCCATTACGGGACATCTTTATGCTCGAAATGGAAAAACAATGCCTGTTCACTTCCTTGAATCAGGGCCGCGAGGCGCTCGGCCGCGCATTGCATGGGGTTGACGAAGAGCTCGCGGGGCGCAAACCGCCAAATAACGGCTGGTCCATTCTCGAATGCGTCGAGCATTGCGTAATCTCCGAGCGCTATCTTTTGTCGCGCCTGCGCGTGGCGCAGCATACGGACGAGCCGGTCGCTGAGCGTGAACGCGAGGCCAAGATCGCGGCGCGGGCAGCTAATCGCGCGCGGCGGATCGAGGCGCCTCCGCAATCCGCGCCGAAAGGCGAGTTCGCTACGCTGGGCGAGGCGCTGGCCGCGTTCGACGCGACGCGGGCCGACACCGTTGTTTTTCTTGGGCAGTTCAGCGACGATTTGCGCCGCTGGTCGACGGACCATCCACTTTTCCAGGGGCCGGTCACCTGCTACGAGACAGTGATCATGATGGCCGCGCATCCTGGGCGGCATGCCGAGCAGATATTGGAGATTCGCGAGGCGGTAAGACGGTGATCGCGCTCGGGCTTTCCCCAAACTTTTTCGTTTTCCCACCCTTGCGCGATAAAACGGCGCAAGCATGGGGCCCCGCGCCTACGCTGTCGCAATTGACGCGCAACCCTGCGCGCCTTAGGCTGAAATTATGGAATTCAAGGTCAGCGACCTCGAGCAAGAGCCTATCGAGTTCGATCTGCAGTTGAACGCCGGGGCGGTCGATTTTGGCCCCGAAGCCACCCAAGAGGGTCGGCTGGCGACCTCTGGACGGGCCGAAGTGATCCACGAGCATCGCGGTCCGAAGGAGATCATCGCCGATATTCGCCTGAGAGGCAGCTATTTGGGCGAGTTTCAGGTGCCCTGTGCGCGCTGCGTCGATCCGGTGAAGATTCCGCTCTCCTCGGAGTTCGACCTCATCTTCCGGCCGCTGGGGGCCGACGCCGACGCCCCCGAGCGCTCCATTACAGCGCCGGAGACGGAAATCGGTTATTATCAAGGAGACAGTCTTTTGCTTGAAGATGTGCTGCGCGAGCAGGTGCTTTTGTCCCTGCCCGTCAGAACGCTATGCAAGGATGACTGCAAAGGGCTTTGCCCGCGCTGCGGCAAGAACCGCAACCTCGAAACATGCTCCTGCGATGAGGCTCCTTCGGATGCCCGCTGGGAGGCGCTATCGGGGCTTCGCAGCCGGATAAAGTCTTGAATTCACCCAAAGATTGAGGGTGTCTGAACCGCGCCGGTGGCAGTGATGACTCACTGCGGTCTGAATCCGGACAGAACACGGCTTGGACACGAAAGGAATTGCATCATGCCGAATCCGAAAAGGCGCCACTCGACGCGCCGCACCGCCAACCGCCGCGCGCACGACTTTCTCACCGCAAGCGGCGTCTCCGAATGCCCGAACTGTCACGAAAAGAAGCTTCCGCACCATGCGTGCGCCAAGTGTGGCACGTACAAGGGTCGCCAAGTGCTGGACACCAAGGAAGCCGCCAAGTAATCTGGACCCGCATGGCCTCACGGTAAGCGCGCCTGGCGCCGAATCGTTCGGCGTCGCGTATGGATCGTCAGGCCGCCAGCAACGCTGTTTGCTATGTGAGGTTGTCCCTGGTTAAGCCGAACATGCTGACTGATATTGCGCTGGACGCCGTTGGATCGGACAAGGCGCCTGAGCCTGAGATTCGCGGCGCGATCCTTGCTTGCCGAACGCTTCCGGTGCGGGTGCATCTGATCGGCCCCGAGGCAGAGCTGCGCGACCTGCTGGACGAGCACCTGGAAAACGAAGACCTGCCGATCGTCATCCATCACGCATCCGAACGGATCGGGATGGATGAGAAGGCCGCGCACGCTGTCCGCAACAAAAAAGACAGTTCGATGCGCGTAGGCCTCAAGCTGGTGCGCGAGCATAAGTGCGCAGGCTTTGTGACTGCCGGCAATACCGGCGCGGCGATGGCGACGGCGAAGATGGTGCTGGGCGCGCTGCCTGGCGTAGATCGTCCCGCCCTGGCTACGCCGATGCCGACGTCCAAGGGCAATCCGTGCGTGCTACTCGATGTGGGCGCCAATGTGGATTGCAAGGCGCACAACCTCGAACAATTTGCGGTGATGGGCGAGATGTATGCGCGCAGCGTGCTGAAGATTCACAGACCGCGTGTGGGGCTGCTCTCCATCGGCGAAGAAGAGACCAAGGGCAACGACCTTACCCACGAAGCTCTGCCGCTGCTCAAGGCGCTGCCGATTAATTTCATCGGCAACGTGGAAGGCCGCGACATCTTCAATGGCCACGCCGACGTGATTGTCTGCGACGGCTTTGTGGGCAACGTCGCGCTGAAGACCAGCGAAGGCCTGGGGCGCTTTGTCCGCGATGTGCTGCGCGAGTCGCTTACGCGCACGGTCACTGCTCAGGTGGGCGCTCTGCTCTCTCGGCGTGCGTTCAACGACTTTCGTCGCCGCCTCGATTACACCGAATACGGCGGAGCGCAGTTGCTGGGCGTCCGCGGCGTCTGCATCATTGGCCACGGCTCATCGAACGACAACGCCATCTTCAACGGCGTTCGCGTGGCCTATGAGTTCGCCAAAGCCGGCACGAACGAGAAGATCGAGCGCGAGTTCGCCAGCCGTCCGCAACGACACACGTCTTCCGGCGACGAACCGGAAGCTGTGATTCAGTAGCGCCTTCTTCCTATGCCGTCCGATTCCGAATCAGTCCATTTGAAAACGCCGGCAGGCTGGGCCGACGATCTTGCCTGCCCTGTTTGCCATCAGGCTCTGCGCTTCCAAGATGCGCAGGTCGTGTGTTCAGGCTGCGGCCTCGTCTATCCCATCGTCGACGGCATTGCCGTGCTTATCCCCGAGCGCGCGATGCGGCCTGATCGATAATCGGGAAGATGGCTTTCGATTTCGATTGGAGCGCCGGTCCGCTTGCCGAGGGTCTGCAATGCTACCGCAGCCAACAGTTCTGGCATGCCCACGAACACTGGGAAGATGTCTGGCGTCAATTGGACGGGCAAGAAAAGCTATTTCTGCAGGCGCTGATCCAGACGACAGCGGCGTTTCATCATGTGCAGCGACAGAATTTTGTCGGCGCCGCATCGCTTTTGCGGAACGCACTGCGCAAGCTCGATCCTTTGCCAGATGAGTTTGGCGGCCTTGCGGTTGATGCGCTGCGGCTCAGCCTGCGCACATGGATCGAGATGCTCGATCGATCTTTCGGCGAGGCAGAGCTGTCGACGCGAATTCCCTTCCCCAACATCAGATGAATGCGCTCACTGAGATCTGAAGACGGCAATGCGTTGCGGATCGGGCGGAGCGCTCGCCTTGAGCCATGGCTCGTTCGCAACTGCACGGGTGCATGGCCCGAGTGAACAAATTCTGATCGACCTGTGTCGACTCTCGATACGGAGCCTGTTCAACACCTCGGTCAATATCGGCCCAGTGAACGGCGAATACAGATAGAACACGCTGCCAGCAGACAGATCCGCTATGCGCGCGTCCCGTGCGATGAAATGGACGCGGCTCAGGCGGAGACTTTGAGCGCATTGTTGCGCGCTGGCGACGTAGGCCGCCTCCACCTCAATCCCGAGACTTCGGGCTCCGGTCAGCATAGACACCAGAACCGGCACATGTCCCAATCCTGATCCGAGATCGACAAAGACATCCTCTTGGGAAAGCGCACATGCCGCTATAAGGTGAAGAATATGGCGCACGGGCGTGGGCTGATAGGGCGCCATCCCCGGCGATTGCTGAAGGGTCGGTTCGCTCGGCTCGCGTAGCTGAAGAATCCCGCTCACCAGCTCATCTCTGGCGTCAAACGCCAGGCCCGGCAATGGATCTTCGGATTCATTCTGGCCCGCTATCTTCTGAAGCCACTCAAGAAGCGTGAGCGGCTGATTGTCGCGAAGAATCTGAGAGCGGACCGACCAATACAGTTCTGTATTGACCGCTTCAAGCCGTGCCCTTATCGTATTCACTCGCTGATAGAGCCGTGAATTCTCATGAATCACGGCATGCCCTGCGTCAACGCCTCCAAATCGGGCGTCGAGGTCGTCCAGCGCGACCAGACGCTCACGAAGCTTCTCCTGCAGAAACAGAGATGAATCAACCTCCATGCTGCGGAGAAAAGCGTGCAGATCGCGGTCGCATTCGATTTCATTCGGGCGCAGAACAGCGCCCGCAGTGGTTGACATATCAACCAAACTAAGCGCATAAGGTTGTCATGTCAACCTTAAATTGATACGCTGAGGACACACATGGCTCCGCGACCGTTATCTCCGCAAGAGCTTCGGATTTGGCACGCTTTTATGTTTATGGGTGAAGATGTGCTGGGTCGCGTGGGGCGAGATATCGCGCAGGCTACCGGGCTTTCAGGGTCTGAGTTTGGCGTTTTGTCGCGTCTCGCAGCCATAGGCAAGGGTGAGATGCGCCAACAGGCGCTTGCCAGAGTGATGTCCTGGGATAAAAGCCGCCTCTCTCATCAACTGACGCGCATGCAGGAACGAGCACTCATCGAGCGCCGACCTGCGGATGGGAAAACTGTTCTTGTGACGCTTACCGCACACGGCCGGGAAAAGCTGGCCGCCGCCCGCCCGATTCATGCGGAATCGGTTCGGAGGAATCTGTTGTCGCGGCTCACCTCCGAACAGATCGCTACTATCGTCCGGGTGAGCAATCTTCTCGGTGAAGATGAGCAAGATTGGCCGAGCTGACTGCGGTTCG
>DATHNJ010000061.1:0-2974 GCA_035486155.1 Occallatibacter sp.
GCGCACCAGGACCCGCGCTATTTCCGCAAAGGATCGGGATCGGCGAAGAGCAGAATCTTGTGGGCGTTGCACAGCGAATTCATCGCCTTCAGCGATCAGGGCAAGCCGATGCCGAACTACGGAACGATGGTCGGCCTGGGCATGTCGTCGCTGTTGAGCGACGCGTACCTGCCTTCACAGAATGTCTCTGTTGGGAAGACGTTTGAGAGCTACGGCATCAAGCTGGCGACGACGTGGGGGTTCAATGTCCTTCACGAGTTTGGCGGCGTGGAGCGGGTGAAGAAGATCATTCAGCAGCAGACGGATAAGGTTACGCAGAAGGATGATTCGACGAAGCCTGATCAGCGGTAAAGAAAGATGACGAGAGTTTTCGATTCTTCGTCCGGCGCTATCTAACTCCGCCTGCGCAACTCGTGCTCCACCACGCGCAGCATCTCGTTTTCCGGCGCCGCCTTGCCGGTCCAGATCTCGAACTGGCGCGCGCCCTGCTGCACGAACATCTCGAGACCACTGATGACGTGGGCGCCGCGGGCGTGCGCAAGCTTGAGCAGCGGCGTTTCGATGGGGTTGTAGACCATGTCGAAGACCAGGTTCGCGTTGAGTTCGTTTTCGGCGATGGGCAGCGTCTGCTTCATGCCCTTCTGTCCGCAGGGCGTGGAGTTGATGAGCACATCGAACTTCTGCTTGGCGAACAGTTCGTGCTTGAGCGATTTCGCCTTGGCCTGGCGCGCCAGCGATACTGCTTTGTCGTGGGTGCGATTCACAACGAACACTTCCGCGCCCTGCGCGACCAATCCGAAGACAGCGGCCCGTGCGGCGCCGCCCGCGCCGAGCACCGCCACGCGCGCGCCCTTGAGCTTCAGCCGTTTTTCCAGCGGCCGCAGCACGCCGGCGACGTCGGTGTTGAAGCCATAGAGCTTGCCGTCTGCGCCGGTGCGCAGCGTGTTGCAGGCGCCGATCTTTGCCGTGAGCGGATCCATGTTGGCCAAGTGCGGCAGCACTTCTTCCTTGAACGGCATAGTCACAGCCACGCCGGCCAGCGGTAGTTCGCGCACGATAGTCAGCAGGTCGTCGAGCGAACGCGGCTTGAGCGGCAGCATGACCGCATTCACAATCTCGCGGCGAAACGCCGTGTTGTGCATCAGCGGCGAGAGCGAGTGGCCGATGGGATTGCCGGCCACAGCGAACAGGCGCGTCGCGTGATCGAGATGCTCGATGCGATAGAGATCGTGAAGGGTGCGCGCGGTGACCTGGCCGGGCGCGGTCTCGGGCGCGTCGACCATCGATGCGAAGGTGAACGCCGCGCCGGCGCGCGGACCGAGCACGCGGCTGAGCAAGCCTTCTTCGCCCATCGCGATGCCGACGACGTGCGTGGCGAGCGAGCGGTCTTCAATCAGACGCAAAACCGCGAGATTGTCGGCCAGCGAACGCGCCGTCGAAACTACCTTCACATAATCAGGCTTGAACTTTTCGATGCGATCGGCGGCCTGGTCAAGACTGCGCGTGCGGGTGAAGTCGTGAAAGCTGATGAGCAGCGCGGCGCCGGCCTCGCGGAGTTTGGCGATCTGGGCGTGCTTGGCTTGTTCGGCCGACTCGATTTCGAGATCGACGAGATGGCAGCCTGCGCATGCTGCTTTTTCCAGCACCTCGAGCTCTGCGGTTAGAGCGCCCACGAAGTTTCCGCCGTGTTCTTTACGCCGGCAGGTCGCGATTGCGGTGACGTCGCGGTGCTCGGAGAGAAACTGCTTCAAATAGGGGATCGCCAGCAGCGGTTTGGGAAGCGAATCGAGCCGGAGCTCGACGAAACGAGTGTCCTTGAGAGCCGCTTCGGCCCGGTCAATCAGCTCGGCGGGCGAGCCGGCCTGGATGGCCACGCAGACCTTCCCCAGCCGCAGCCGGAGGCCAGCGGCTGTCGGGGCCGGATTCGCAATGGCAGCAATTGGGGACATCATTCAATTGACGCATCTTAGATGGCTTGCGATGCGGATGCAACACAAGAACATGACGCCAAGGTGTTTCGCTGGAGTCTGGGACAGGCAACCGGGGGAGAGCAACTGGGTGTTCCGGGTTACTCTTCGCGTAGAACGATCGCCGGGTCGATGCGGGATATGCGGAGCACCGGGACGGCCGTTGCCGCGCCTGCGATCAGGCCGAGTGCCCCGAGGACCATGGCCAGACTCGGCCAGTCATAGACGCCGACGCCGTAAAGCACTGTGCGCATGAACCTTAGCACCACAGCGCAGAGGACGAGCCCAGCCGCCATGCCGGCGGCGGAGGCGAGCAGGCCGGGTCCGGCGATGTGCGTCATCGCCTGACGGATGGTCGAGCCCAGGGCGATCCGGATGCCGATCTCGCGGGTGCGCTGGGTGACCAGATTCGCCACCAGGGCAAAGACCCCGATGGCGCTCAGGAGGAGCGCCAGGCCGGCCATCGTGCCCAGCAGCGCGACTTCGATCCTCTGCGCGGACAGGGTTTTGGCCAGGAGATCGCTCATGCGGTAGAAGCCGGAGAAGGGAAGGCCGGGGGCGACGCTGGCCAGGGCGCCTTGCATCTGGCCGGCCAGGTTGTCGACCGATCCGTGGGTTCGAACGATCCAACTGGGCTGAAACCAGGTATGCAGCAGGGCGAGATCGTCGGGCGAGGTCATCTGGGCTGCGGGGATGTACATGGTCTCCTCGCTTTGGATGGGAGCGATCGGGTTGAGGCCTGAGGCGATCTGCACGTCGGTGACTTCGCCAATGATGACGACGGGGGCTGGACCGCTGCGCAGGGTGCGGCCGATGGGGTTGGCGCCATGGTAGAACTTGCGCGCGAAGGACTCGTTGACGATGGCCACACGCTGGGCGTTCGGGCCATCGGCGTTGGCAAAGTCGCGGCCGGTAAGGAGCGGCATCTGCAGCGCGGCGAAGTAACCAGGCGTGACGTAGACCATGTCGGCCTGGACTTGCTGGCCGGTCTCTTTGCCGTCGCTCAA
>DATHNJ010000062.1:0-18899 GCA_035486155.1 Occallatibacter sp.
GAGTATGAGATCGTCGACGGCAACCTCGACGACAGACCGGCCGACACGATCGTTAAGCTGATCGATGCGCATAATGTCGAGTTGCTTGGCGTGTCCACAATGCCCGGGCCCCAGATGGTCGCCGCCATGGAGACCTCGCGCGAAGTACGCAAGCTGAGGCCGCATGTGAAGATCGTTTGGGGCGGCTACTTCCCATCGATCTATCCTGACACGACGCTTAACGCGAAGTACGTCGATTACGTCGTGCGCGGACAGGGCGAAGACACGCTGCTGGAGCTGATCGCGGCGTTGCGTGGAAAGCGGTCGCTCGACTCTATTCTCGGCCTCTCTTATAAGGACCAGTTCGGTTTTCATCGCACGAACGCCGAAAGGCCGATGAAGGGACCGGACAATTTTCCCTGGTCTCCGTTTCATCGCTTGCCGGTGGAGAAGTACCTGCGCCCGTCGTTCTTCGGCAAGCGCACCGCCGTTCATCACGCCAGTATTGGATGCCCGTTTAACTGCAGCTTCTGCGGCGTCCACGCCGCCTACGGGCGCGACGAAAAGATGGAGTCGCCACAGCGAACCTTAGAGATTCTGCAGCACCTCGTCACAAAATATGGCGCAGATTCCGTGCAATTCTACGACATGAACTTCTTCTTGCGCGAAGATCACGCCGTCGAGTTGATGAACTTGATCGCGCCGTTGAATCTGCGCTGGTGGTGCGAAGCGCGCGTCGATATCATGTCGCGCTACTCGGACGCAACCATGGCCGCCATCAAGCGCGCCGGCTGCGCCATGATCTTCTTCGGCGCCGAATCGGGATCTGACTGGGCGCTGCAGGAGATGCAGAAGGGCATTACAACGGAACAGACGCTCACCATGGCGCGGCGCACGCGCGAGTTCGGAATCATCCCCGAATTTTCCTTCGTCGTCGGCAACCCGACGAATCCGGAGCTCGACACGAAGGAGACGCTGCGCTTCATTCGCAAGATCAAGCGGATTAATCCGGACTCCGAGATCATCGTGCAGCATTACACGCCGACGCCTCAGCGGGGCTCGATGTACGGCGAAGTCGACGACAAGATTTCATTCCCAGACACGCCTGCGGAATGGGCGAGCAAACAGTGGATGGACTTTACGCTGCGCATCGACACCAGCGCCCCATGGCTGAAGCAGAAGACCAAGAAGCTCATTGATAACTTTGAATTGGTCGTGGCTTCGCGCTGGCCTACGGTGCAGGATATCCGCGCCCCGCGTTGGAGCCGGACGTTGCTGCAATCGCTCAGCGCCTGGCGCTATGCGATGCAGTTCTATAGTTACCCGCTCGAGCTTCAGCTCGCGAACCGTTTCATCCAGCTCAGAAAGCCAAAGCGGGAGAGCCTGTGAGCCCGCAGAGCGTGGCATTTGCCGGGGACCTGGCGGCCGCATCGCCCAATGGCGGAGCGTTCGACGCGTGGGCGCCTTCTTACGACACGGAGAACAATCCGCTCTTGGCGCTCGAGCGCCGGTACCTTTCTCGGTTGCTACCGGACGTCGCGAATCGTGACATTTTAGACGCCGGTTGCGGATCGGGGCGATGGCTCAGTCGCCTCTCCGGCATGAATGCACGTTCGCTGCGTGGAATCGACGCTTCTCCGGCGATGCTTCGAATCGCAACGCTGAAGAATCTTCCTGACCTCGAGCTGACTCTGTGCTCGTGCGAGCAGACGCCGTTTGTCGATCGAACGTTCGATCTAATGCTCTCGTCCTTCGTGTTGAGTTATGCCGGGCTGGAATCATTCGCGCGCGAGATGACCCGCATCGCTCGCGCAGGTTGCGACTTATTTCTATCGGACATGCATCCCGAGACCCAGCGCCGGCTTGGTTGGAAGCGTGTTGTCCACAACGGAGACGAGGCAATTGAACTTCAGACCGTGGGGCGCTCCCTTCAGGAGATTATCCGCCTGTTCGCATCCCTGGGCTGGGAGCTTTGCGTTGCGATTGAACCGGAATTTGGAGATCCTGAGCGAGAATTATTCGTTGAAGCCCAGCGCCTGAAGAGATTTCATGAGGCTGAGGGTTTGCCTGCAATCTACCTGCTCCACCTGCGCAAGTCTGATTCAGAGCAAAACGAGGCTAAACTACGCAGGCAAATCGCGGTGCGCAGCGCCCGTTGTGTTCTTGGACCGCATGAGACGGCGCAAGCGACTCTGCAGATTGCCGCAGGCCGGATCACACATATTCTTACGAGCGCGCATGAAGATGACGACGAATCGTGTGCGCACGAGATCGATCTCAGCGGATATCTTCTGCTGCCGGGATTCATCAACGCGCATGATCATCTTGAATTTGCGCTCTTTCCGCGGCTTGGCAACCCGCCTTACGCGAATGCCTCGGAGTGGGCGCGGGACATCCATGAGATGTTCGCCGACGCGATCGCTACGCATCGTGCTGTTCCGAAAGATGTGCGCCAGTGGTGGGGGGCGCTGCGCAATCTTCTTTGCGGCGTCACGACCGTCTGCCATCACAATCCATCGGAGCCCGAGTTCGAGCGAGATGATTTTCCCTTGCGCGTGGTCCGCAACTTTGGATGGGATCATTCCCTCGCCTTCGGCGCCGATCTGCGTAGCGCACATTCATCGACGCCGCAGGGGGCGCCGTTCATTGTGCACGCCTGCGAAGGAATCGATGCCGAGGCTCGTCGCGAGATCTGGGATCTGGATCATCTCGGCGTTCTCGATTCGAATACGGTTCTGATTCACGGCCTTGCCATCGATGAGCGAGGCCTTGATTTGATGCGGAGAAGTGAAGCAGCTCTTGTAATCTGTCCATCGTCCAATCAATTTCTATTTGCCGAGACGCCGCACATCAAGCTGATTCGTGGCATTCGTCGCGTTGCGCTCGGAAGCGATTCCCCGCTCACCGCCATCGGAGATTTGCTCGATGAGGCGCGCTTCGCGATAGACGCCTGCAACGTTTCGCCCGACGCTGCCTATGCGATGGTAACGGAGACGCCGGCTTCGATCCTGCGGCTGAAAAGCGGCGAGGGCGCCGTTCGCGTCGCGGGACATGCCGATCTGATTGCGATTCAAGATACAGGCGAAGAGCCCGCAGCGCGACTGAAGACGCTCTCGGCCGCTGATATCGAGCTCGTTATGATCGGAGGTCGGGTACAACTCGCCTCGGAGTGTGTTCTGAAGCGCCTGCCAGCCTTCGTGACCGAAGGGCTCGAACCTTTGTCGGTCGGAGGAATCACACGTTGGTTGCGAGCGCCGGTCGAGGATCTGCTCGCGAGCGCCGAACAGGTATTGGGGCGCAGCCAGGTGCGCCTCGGGGGCAAGCCCGTATGCCTTCCGGCTTCCGCTGAGGCGCATCATGCCTGCTGACCTTGGCCTTGTTATGCTCGCGCCAGTCGCCGCGTTGGATGTTGAACGGCTGGAATCGCAGAGGCTATCGGCTCTTCCTATTGTTCTGCTGAATGTGCATGAACACTGCAACTGCCGTTGCCTGATGTGCGATATCTGGCAGCGGAAAGACGGCCGAGAGCTCGACCTTGAAAACTTCGCGCGTCATCGTGAGTCGCTCATGCGGCTCGGCGTGCGCCAGGTTGTACTTACCGGCGGCGAACCTCTGCTACATCGCAACTTCGCGGGGCTGTGCTGTTTTCTTCGCGAGTGCGGCGTGCGAGTAGCGCTTCTCACCACAGGATTACTGTTGTCTAAGCATGCCGCCATCGTCGCAGACGGAGTAGATGAGATCATCGTGTCGCTTGATGGTCCAGAAGAAGTTCACAACGAGGTCAGAAGAGTCAAAGACGCGTATCGATTCATTGGTCGGGGCATTCATGAGATACGCGCGCTTAAAAGCGTGATGCCGGCGCATGGCCGCAGCACAGTACAGAAGGCAAATCACCATTTGCTGCGGCAAACAGTTGCGGGGGCAAAATCGCTGGGGCTCGATTCCATCTCATTTCTGCCCGCTGATGTAACCTCTCAGGCGTTCAATCGCGACCTTGTTTGGCCCGCAGATCGACAGAATCAGGTCGCGCTTTCGCGGGCGGAAGTCGAAGCGCTCGAAGATGAAGTCGAGGCGTTGATTCGAGAGAATGCGATCGACATCAGCACAAAATATATCGTTGAATCGCCTGCGAAGTTACGCCGGATCGTGCGGCGCTTCCGAGAACAGCTCGGTGAATACGGTCCCGTTGCTCCGCGTTGCAATGCTCCATGGGTATCAGCGGTGATCGAAGTCGATGGCTCGGTTCGCCCGTGCTTCTTTCATGAGAAGGTCGGAAATGTTGCGATCGCTGATCTGGGAGAAGTGATCAATGGAGAACAAGCTTTGCGCTTCCGCGCGTCGCTGGACATAGAAACCAATCCAATCTGCCAACGCTGTGTCTGCTCGTTGAATTACTCGCCAGATAGAGAATCGGAGAGAGCGGTAATCAGCCGCTGATTCTCGGCGCGCGTTCGAACCGCGACGCGAAAATGTCGCGTGTCCAATCCCTCAAAATTAGCGCAGGATCGGATGACGATGCCGTGCTTGACGATCAACTGCCGCCAGAGTTCCAGCCCATCCAGGGAATCACCGATCTTGAACAGCAGATAGTTAGCCGCGGCGGGAAAGACCGTTAGGCCCTTACAGCGCAGTTGATCGGACAGCCACCCACGCTCTTTCCTGTTGTTTTCTCTCGTCGCTTCGATGGCGGTAATGTCTCGCAGCGCCAGGCTGGCTGCTTCAGCGGCAATTGAATCGACCGGCCACAGCGGCAACGTCGCTTCCAGCCTCGCACGAAGCTCCAGATGAGCGATGGCATAGCCGACGCGCAGTCCGGGCATTGCCAAAAATTTGGTTAGAGAACGAAGTGCGACTAGCTTTCGGGCGCCTGTGGCTTGCCGCGAAAGAGCCTGTCCGGGCTCATAGTCGATGAACGCTTCATCAACGATGGTATACACGCCCAGCGCGGACGCGCTCCGCTGCAACTCTTCCAATGCAGTACAGGGCAATAAGCGCCCCGAGGGACTATGCGGATTGGCGAGCAATAGTAGATCGGCTTGCGTCGCTTCAAGTTGATCGAGAACTCGCTGCGAGTCGATGGCGAAGTCCTCTTCTTCGCGCAGCGCAAAAGGAATGCGCTCGACGCCGCAGGAGGCAAGCACGCGTTCGTACTCCAAAAAAGCCGGGACGAGAACGAGGCATCTGCGAACGCCCAGAGCGCGAATGGTTGCGAGGAGAAGAGACATCCCGCCGTTGCCAACGCAGATCGAATGTTCATCGACTCCGGCGTATTCTGCGATTGCACGCTTCAGCGCGGTGTAGTTCGTGTCTGGATACCGCGCGATGACGGACCGCGCGCGAATCGATGCACAAAGAGCCTCAACCAGTTCATCCGATGGCGGCGCAGGATTGATACTGGCGCTGAAGTCGAGAAGAGATTCCTCGGGGACGCCGAACCGTGCTGCGATTGCATGCAATTGACCGCCGTGCGCGGGAACGGATCGATCAGTCATTGCGGCGACCTTTTAGGAACAGCAATGCCAAGCCGAATCCGAGCAGAGATGCGGTTGCGACGATTTTGACCGCGCGTCGCGCTGCAGCGCGGTCTGGGTGGGCGAATTCATTTCCTAGACGCGGAGACGAAATGCGCTCGCCATCATAGGTGTTCTCTCCGCCGAGGCGCACGCCGAGAGCGCCGGCCATTGCGCTTTCGACCTGGCCAGCGTTGGGGCTGGCATGGAGCGCCCCATCGCGGCGCCACGTCTGGCAGGCTTGCAGGCTGGAACGAGCGCCCATGTCGGTTGCTGCCGCAGCGCAGATCAACAGAGCCGTGGCTCGCGCGGGCAGCCAGTTCGCGGCATCATCCAAACGCGCCGCCGCGCGCCCGAAATATAGATATTGTTGGTCTCGATGGCCAATCATCGAATCGAGCGTATTGACGGCCTTGTAGGCCATGGCCAGCGGCGCGCCGCCGAGCGCGAGATAGAAGAGCGGCGCGATGATCCCGTCGCAAAGGCTCTCGGCAAGAGTCTCGATGACGGCACGGCAAATCTCGGATTCGCCGAGGTGATCAGTATCGCGGCCAACGATACGCGCCAGACGCATGCGCGCGCGATCGATGTTTCCGTCCTCGATTGCGCGGAGAACTTGCATGGTCTCGTCGAGCAAGTTCCGGGTGGCAAGACAACTGGAGGCGAGCCACGCTTCGACTATGAATCCCGCAAAACGCTGACGACCGTGCGCGCGCCGCACGATTATCCACGTGATGGCGTGCGACGCTGCGGGGATGCCGATCGCGATTACGCTGCCCGCAGCTAGTTCAAAGCGTTTGCCCGAGCCGACTGTTCGCGCAGCACGCTCGGACGCGCCGATGCTGGAGCCGATGACGCGCACAGGATGAGGAAGCCATTGGGGATCGCCCACCAGCCAGTCAAGCGCATACGAAGCTGCAAATGTGGAGAGCCGCATCAGGAACGCGCGACCTCCAGAAGCTTCGCCGATGAGGGCAGTCCGAGCAGTCCGAAGATCGCATCTAGATTCAGGGCCTCCGTGTAGGTGTCGGCAAGCAGGTCCAGTTGAGTTTCGCGCAACTGGCGCCACGCCACGAAATTGGACGGCTGAGGCAGTTGAAGCGCGGCGTGCGCGGCTTCGATCAGCGCGTGCCGGAAAGCATCGTTATCGAATACTCCATGCAGATAGGTCCCAAAGATGCGACCATCCGATGAGACGCACCCGTCCTGAGAGATGTCGCGATCGTTTGCAGCGCGCATAATCTCGGCGAATGAGGTGACGTCAGTCGAGTACTCCGTCTGTCCCATGTGAATCTCATAGCCATTCAAGGCGCGCGATCCTACATGCGAGCCGAAGATGGATTCGCCTAAGAGTCTTCCGTTCGCCCGAGATACTGTTTTGTCGCGCGCCATCGTAGTACGGATCGGCAGCAGGCTCAGGCCCCGCTCATCGCCTCCACGTTCGACCCCATCAGGATCGTGAATCGATTCGCCGAGCATCTGGAATCCGCCGCAGACGCCGATGACGAGACCGCGTCGAGTTACATGGGCGCGCACCGCGGACTCGAATCCCTGCTGACGCAGCCAGCGTAGATCCTGAACCGTCTGCTTGCTTCCCGGCAGGATTACGAGACCGGCATTCGTGATTTCTTCGCGGTCGCGAACGTAGCGCAATGAGACGGAGGGCTCGGCGAGCAGAGAGGCAAAGTCAGTGAAGTTCGAGATGGAAGGCAGCGCTATGACGGCAATCTGCAGGCGATGCGCTCTGGACTGTGGTTCGGTCCAGAGCGCATCGCCTGTTCGATCGAGACCTACGCTGTCTTCTTCATCCAACGTCAGATCCTTTAGCCACGGAATTACACCCATGCAGGGCTTTCCTATTCGACCTTCGATCATGCGCACACCCGGCATCAAGAGGGACACATCGCCGCGGAATTTGTTGATGACGAAGCCACGAATCAAAGCGCGCTCTTCCTCGTTGAGCAGTTCGCACGTACCCAAGAGGGACGCGAAGACGCCGCCGCGATCGATATCTCCAACCAGCAGGCAAGGCGCATTCGCGAGCTTAGCCATGCACATGTTGACGATGTCGCTGTCTTTCAGATTGATCTCAGCGGGAGAGCCTGCGCCTTCGAGCACGACGATGTCATAAGTTGAGGCTAACTCGCGATAACTCTCTTCCACGATGGGCGAAAGAGCCGCCGCGCGCTGCGCGTGATAACTGCGCGCGTCGAGGTTACGCCAGACGCGCCCGCGCACAACGATTTGCGCGGATGTTTCGCCGCCGGGCTTGATGAGAATCGGATTCATGTGGACCGATGGCGGTATGCCCGCAGCCTCGGCCTGTAGCGCCTGCGCGCGGCCGATTTCGAAGCCGTCAGGCGTGGCGGCTGAGTTGAGCGACATATTCTGCGCTTTGAAAGGCGCAACGCGGTAGCCTGCGCGAGCGAAGATGCGGCAAAGCGCGGCGGTGGTTAGCGATTTGCCAACGTGGGAGCTGGTCCCGAGCACCATGATGGCGCGGGCAGTCACTTGCCGGCCTCTTGGAAGCTATAAGGGCGATCGAAGTAATCGGCGCGCGTCATCGTTGCGATATCTTCGCGCTTTTCCCAGCCGAAGCGCTCGAGATCGGGCATCTCAGCAAAGTTATCGACATGGCCGATGCAGAGATAGGCGACTAACTCGGACTCCGGCGGAATGCGCAGTAGATCCTTCACGGCGGCCGGGTCGAGGATGCTCACCCATCCCACGCCAATTCCTTCGGCGCGCGCAGCCAGCCATAAATTCTGAATGGCGCAGACTACGGAGAAGACCGGCATCTGCGGCATGGTGTGGCGACCGAGCCGATGGCCGCGCTCGCTGGTCGGATCGCACACGACGCACAAGTGCTGCGGCGACTCAAGAAGGCCTTCGAGCTTGAGGTTCGAATACTTCTCGCGGCGCTCGCCGTCATAGGTTGCGGCAGCATCCGCATTGGCGCGGAGAAAAATCTCGTGCATGGATTTGCGCAGGGATTCGTCTCGCACGACGATGAATCGCCAGGGCTGCATGAAACCGACGGAGGGTGCATGGTGAGCAGCGAGCAGCAGACGATGCAGTGTTTCATCGTCGAGCGGCTGGGAAATATACCCAGAGCGCACGTCGCGGCGCTCGCGAATCGCACGATAAAGAGCGGCTCTCTCGGCTTCGGAGTAAGGCTCTGCCATACGCTTCACCAGGCTCTGGACCAGCTGGCGCCTTTGTGTTGACCATCGCGCAGACGAGAATCGACTCCGGCCTCGAGTTCGATCTGGCGGGCAAAAAGCCAGAGCAGGTCAGAGAGACGATTGACGTAAGGGATGGCCTGGGGATGGGGGACGCCGCCGCTCTCGACGAAGCGGACGATGGCGCGTTCGGCGCGGCGGCAGACGGTGCGCGCAACGTCGAAAGCAGCCGCTTCAGTGTTGGCGCCCGGCAGCGACCAGTCGGAGAGGATGCCTTCTTTCGCCTCGATTGCGTGCACCATGTCGGTCAGACGATCCACATCTTCGCTGGATAGCGCCGGCGCGGGCTTCTTGCTCTCGGGAGGCGTAGCTAACGCCGAGCCGACGCGAAAGAGTGTCTTCTGGATCTCATGCGCTGCGCTGCGAAGCTCCTCGTTCGTGCAGACGCTGCGCGCAAATCCCAGGGTTGAATTCAATTCATCGATGGTCCCGTATGCTTCCACACGCAGATCGGCTTTCGAGACGCGGATGCCTCCGGCCAATCCCGTTTGTCCTCCATCGCCTCGTTTTGTCGCGATGCTCATATGCTGCTCCTTTCGCAATGTTCCTATGTCCGTTCCAGCAAAATCATCATGCTCGCCACACTCCGCAGAGATATACGGCGATCTCAGTGAGCTGCGTGGTGGCGCCAAAGCAATCGCCGGTGACGCCGCCGATGCGGTAGCGATAGTAAAGCCCGGACAGCAGCGTGATCGCAAGGGCCGCGGCGGCGGGGATCCAGACGCTGCCGCGCAACAGGTATCCTGCGATTACAGCCGTGAACAATGTACCGATCGCCAGCGATGCAATCGAGATTTGTCGTGCGACGCGCGAGCCCTGGCCTGTGTCCTGTCGTGCCGGGGCGAGGGCATAGGCAAGCGGAAGGACTGTCCAGCGACAAAGCACATGCGCGGAGATAACGTAGGACGCGAACCTTTCGGCAGGAAGAGACGCCAACAACAATGTGCGCAGCAAGACAGAACCTACCAGAGCCAAGGCTCCATAGGTTCCCACGCGACTGTCTTTCAGAATCGTAAGCACCTGCTCGCGCGACCATCCGCCTCCGAAGGCGTCGGCGGCGTCGGCGAGGCCATCTTCGTGCAGCCCTCCGGTGAGGAGAATGGAGAAGAGCACGGCCAGCAACGCCGCGATCATCGGAGATAGAGACGGGGCAGGCAGGTGCGGTGCGAGCAATTGGAAGACGGCGGCTACGGCAAGACCGATAACAGCTCCGACGAGCGGGAAAAATTTCGCGGAGCGCGAGAGCGCATCGGGCGCATAGCTTAGCCGCGCGAGTGGCAGCCTGGTGAGGAATTGAAACGCCGCGGCAATGTCCTTCAGCACGGGCTCTCCTTCAATGGCTTGCCTCGCTCACTCCGGCCGAAGAGAAGGTAGCCATCTCCATCAACAAACGCGCAGAAGATTCGATGATTGGCATGGCCAAGACGGCGCCCGTTCCTTCGCCGAGGCGCAGACCGAGATCGAGAATGGGAGTCAGGCCCATGGCGCGGAGCAGGAAACGATGCCCAGGTTCTTCCGAGCAGTGGCCGGCGAAGAGATAGTCTCGCACGTGCGGCGCCACTGCATGCGCGACGGCTGCCGCCGCAGTGGAGATGAAACCGTCGCAGACGATGGCGGTGCGGCGTGCGGCGGAGCCGAGGATAAATCCGGTCATCGCGGCGATCTCGAGACCACCCACGCAGCGCAAGAGCTCAAGCGGCGCCGGTTCCGGGTTCGCGCCGAAGTGACGTTGGAGCGATTGGTGGATGACTTCGATCTTGCGGGTGCGAGCTTCGCTGCTTAGGCCAGCGCCACAACCGGTAACGGCTTCGACGGGGTGGCGCGTCAACACGCTGGTGATGGCGCTGGCGGCGGTTGTGTTGCCGATGCCCATCTCGCCGACTGCGACAAGGTTTTCTCCATGTTGCCTGGAAATTTCTGCAATGCGAATGCCGACTTCGAGCGCTTGAAACAACTCCGCTTCAGTCATTGCAGGCTCAGTGTGCATATTGCTCGTTCCGCGCCGCACCTTCATGCGGCACAGTCCCTGTGCATCTTCAAAGTCGGCGTCTACGCCCACGTCAACCACGGTGAGGGCGGCGCGATGCTCGCGCGCCAACACGTTGACGGCCGCGCCGCCCTTGAGGAAGTTGAGCACCATTTGTGCTGTGACGGCTGAGGGATAGGCGCTGACTCCAGAGGCCGTGACTCCATGATCGGCTGCGAACACGTACACGGCGCGCTTCAGGGGCAGCGGAATCTCTCTGGCGAAGATCGAGAGTAGCTGCTCGGCGATCTGCTCCATTCGGCCAAGGCTGCCGATGGGCTTGGTCAGTGAGTCGAGTTGGCGACGAGCCTCTACGGCGTCTGCTGGATCGCATGGGTGAATCGCCGCGATTACGTCAGCAAGAGATGCAGGCAACGCGATGCGAAAGTCGGCGGCAATCTTCGTCATGCGGTTACTCCGACCGCACGCGAGCGGATCGCCGCATCCAGCAAGGAGGAAGCCATCGTGTCCTTCGCGCGAAAGTGCAGATGGATGTAGCTGGCCAGAACGTTCTTGTAGCAGAAACCCTCGGGGGCTATTTGTTTCGAGAGCGAAGAATGCGCGAGATACGCTGTCGGCAGAGAATCGATCTCTAGCATCCGGGAGTAGTGGAAGCTATGCCCTCGCGTCTTTTGTCCCTTTCGGCCGAGCAGGCAATCGGAGGTGAATTCGATCTCTACATAGCCGAAGCGAACGAGGCGGGATGTCATCTCGAATGCGAAGGGCAGCACTCCCGCCATTGGGTGCTGACGTCCATCAATCAACGTAAGCGAGTTGCCTAGATAGATCATTCCGCCGCATTCGGCGTAGACGGGCCTGTCCTGTTCTACAAAGGATCGGATAGCGACGCGCATCCTCTTATTGGCGCTGAGCGCTTCCGCGTAGAGCTCGGGATAGCCGCCGCCTAAGTACAACCCGTCGAGATCGGACGGAAGGTCTTCGTCGTGGAGCGGACTGAATTCGACGATCTCCGCGCCGTGCTCGCGCATCAGGTCCAGATTGTCCGCGTAATAAAAGGAGAAGGCCTTGTCGCGCGCAACGCCAAAGCGGACTTTGGATCGGGCTTTGATGGTCGCTGAGTGCACAATCGATGGTTCGATTGCGCACTCTTCCTTTAAGAGCGGCGCCAGATCGAGATGTTCACGCGCGATTGCGGCGAAGTTCGTCCGCCGCTCTTCGTGCGCCGTCTCCTCTTCCACGGTGCGCAGGCCTAAATGTCTTTCAGGAATCGCAACCGAAGTATCTTTGGGAATTCGTCCGAGGATCGGCGTTGCGGTCACGAGTTGAATCGCTTCGCTTAGCATCCGGAAGTGTGTTTCGGTCGAAACACCGTTCAGAACGATGCCGGCAAAACGCAGGACTGGATCGAAGGTCTCAAAACCTTTCACCACCGCGGCGATGCTGCGCGCGGTCCTGCCGGCGTCGAGCACCAGCACAACGGGCAGATGGAGCAACTTGGCGATCTCGGCGCTGCTGCCTTTTTCTCCGCCTCCGGCCACACCGTCGAAGAGGCCCATCACTCCTTCAACGATGGCGACATCCGCGCCCTGACAGGCGTTCGCGAATAATTCCCGATTTGTTTCGTTGCTCATCATCCATGTATCGAGATTGCGCGACTGCCGTCCGCAGATCGCGGAGTGGTGTCCGGTGTCGAGGAAGTCGGGGCCGCACTTGAATGGCTGTACCGTCATCCCACGCTCTCGAAATGCAGCCATCAGCGCAAGGGCAACGGTGGTTTTGCCCACGCCGCTGGCGGTTCCAGCTACCATAAAGGCAATCATGCTGCCGCCTCGATCGAGCCTTTCAACGCGAGGGGAAGGCCTGCGATCATCAGCACAACATTGTCGGCGATGGCGGCTACCTTCTGGTTCAGTTCGCCCAGCAGATCGCGAAACTGGCGGCCCGACGGATATGCGGGAACGACGCCGCTGCCAACTTCGTTCGAGACGAGCACGATGGAAGTAGGCGTGCGCCGCAGCGCCGCAAGAAAACGATCGATGTGTGCGGCCGAGTCATCCGCAGCTAGACCAAGCAGGTTGCCGGCAAATACGGTGAGGCAATCGATGAGAACCAGGTCGCATACACCCGCCACATCGATGGCGCCGGCTAAGTCGACCGGCTCTTCGATTGTGCGCCAGCTTTCGGGGCGCTCCAGACGATGGCGGCGAATCTTTTCGGCCATCTCTTCATCGCTGGCCTGCGCCGTCGCAACAAAGGTCACGCGTGAGAAGCGCTGCGCGTAGTTCAGCGCATAACGGCTCTTGCCGCTGCGAACGCCTCCGAGCGCCAGGGTGACGGTTCGGCGATTTTGCTGCATGATGCGCCTTGAGCAGAGTTGAATCTGCCTTGAATGGCGGGATCTTCAGATCAGGCGGCTTCACAGCGGCGGCCAACGCAATAGCCGGCGGAATGAACGCTCTCCAGCTCTCCCATCGAAGCTGAATCAAGCCCAGAGTGGCATCTGGCCGGTCTCCTGACTTACGCCTCAACGAAACTGAGCAGCCTTCCCGAGATCCCTCAGTGGCCGGAGCATGCACTCCCTGTTCAGTTCTCAGCGAATACAGTTACGGGGTAGCGCCGGAGTCGCACCGGCTTCCCGATCACCAGATGGGTCGATTGTCGGCGGTTCGATCCCCGCTCGTCAAGCCGCGTTCGGAGCGTTCAGAGGCTGGGGAAAAGTTGAGATTTTGTGTGAGGCAGCGAATTTCCTCGTCCGGGGCTAAAGCCCTCGGATGCTGAGGCGCCTTTCTGGGGCTTGAAAGCCCCGGCTCCCTTCGGTCTGAGTTTTTTCGCAGCCTGTTCAGTCGCCGATGCGGCTGGCCGTCAGCTTCATTAGCCCGGCCTGGGTTCCGATGTTCTCCGGTCTGTCGTCGCCGCCTTCGTTTTCGAGGCGCAGTTGTGCGTAGCGGCCTTCGGCGTCGAGAGCCCAGGCTTGTCTGCGGTCGCGCAGAAGGATATCGAGGACCTCCCAGAGTTTTGCTTTCGCGGTTGCGGCGTAGATCGGCGTGACCACTTCAATCCGCTTGGAGAGATTACGGAACATCCAATCCGCCGAGCCGATGAAGAATTCGCCTTCGACGGGGTTTTCGTTTCCGTTGGCGAAGTGGAAGATACGCGAGTGCTCCAGGAAGCGGCCGATGATCGAGCGCACGCGGATATTGTCGGTGCGGCCAGGAACGCCGGGACGAAGGCAGCAGAAGCCGCGAATGATGAGGTCGATCGGCACGTCGGCAGCGGAGGCGTCGCAGAGCGCCTGGATGATCGTGGGATCCTCGAGCTGATTCATTTTGGCGACGATGCGCGCAGGCTTGCCCTGGCGGCGGTTTTCGATCTCGCGCTCGATGAGAGCCAGCACGCGCGGGCGCATTGTGGATGGCGCGACCAGAAGCGATGTGCAAGCCGGCGACTGGGCATGCCCGGTGAGGTAGTGGAAGAGATTGACGACGTCGCGCGTGAGCCGTGGATCGCAGGTGAGCAACCCTAAATCCGCATAGAGGCGCGCTGTCTTCACGTGATAATTTCCCGTGCCGATGTGCGCGTAGCAACGGAGTCCGCCGCTCTCTTTGCGCACCACTAATGCAGTTTTGGCGTGCGTCTTGAGCCCGCTGACGCCGAACGTGACGTGAGCTCCGACGCGTTCGAGCTCGGCGGCCCAGTGCAGATTGAGCTCTTCATCGAAGCGCGCTTTGATCTCCATCACGCACGCCACCTGCTTGCCGCGCTCGGCGGCGCGAATCAGGGATTTGACGAAGGGCGTGTCGTCGCCGATGCGATAGGCGGTCATCTTGATGGCGACGGTGTCGGGATCGTCGGCTGCGCTGCTGATGAAGTGTTCCACTGAGGCGTCGAAGCTCTCATAAGGATGGTGCACCAGGATGTCGCCGGCTTGAATCGCGGCGAAGATGGGAAAATCCGCGATCGCGGGGGCGACCAGCGGCGTCCATGCGGGGTCGCGAAGCTCCGGCGCAGGCAATGCCGCGATCTCAAAGAGCGACGTGTAATCCAACTCCCCCGACAGCTCGAACACATCTTCGGGAGCGAGATGGAATCGGTCGCGCAGCATGTCGCGGATCCCAGGGTCCGATCCGGGGCCAAATTCAAGCCTGACCACCGGCTCATAGCGCCGGAGGCGGACCTGCTCCTGCACCTGCTGGCGAATCTCCGCCTCGGAGCCTTCGACCAGTTCGACCTCCGCGTCGCGAGTGATGCGGACCAGCGTCATCGCCGAGATATCCATCCCGCTGTAGAGCTTGTGCACGTTGCCGCGGATCACGTCGTGGAGCGGAACCAGCAGGCGCTTGCCGGGCTCTACGCCGGAGCTGAGCGAGATCCACTGCTTCAGGCCGCTGGGAATCTTGAGCCGGGCGACCATCTTTTCGGCGCGTTCGGGATCGTAGAGCCGAAAGGTGAGCGAGGTGGAGAGGTTGGAAAGAAATGGAAATGGATGCTCAGGATTGATGACCAGCGGAGTGAGCGCCGGCGAGACATCCTTTTCGAAGGCTGCGGAGGCTTCTTCGCGCTGCGCGTCGGTCAGCTCATCCCAGCCGCGCAGATAGATTCCATGTTCGGCGAGGCCGGGAACGATGGCGTAGCGATAGCAGTCGGCCTGGCGCTGCAGCATGGGCAGCAGCTTTTGCCGCAACTCGACAAAACGCTGCGCCTGCTCGTCGGTCGTTCCGCCGCGCAGCACGGCGACGCGCTTCATGAAGAACTCGTCCAGATTCGAGGTGAAGATGGCGAGAAACTTGGCGCGCTCCAGCAGCGGGGTGCGCTCATCGAGGGCTTCGGCCAGGACCCGATCGTTGAAGTCGAGCCAGCTCAGGTCGCGATCGAGCCAAACTTCGGACAGTTCCGGCGAGAGGCGTTCGTTCAGGACTCCTTGGTCGCCAATGGATGCCAGGACAGGCACAGCCGCAGCGGTGGTCGCCATACTTGGGCTCCTTCTATGTCTCCCTGGGGGAATGCGTCGGAAACGGGCGCAGAGTCGGGAAGGCCGGGGCCGCAACTCCAGCCCGCATACCAATTCAACGCAAGCGCGCTTGATCACGCTATAGGCTCGCGCGCATTTTGACAGACTTTTCAAATTAGCCGAAAAGATGCGAGCCCCGGGTTTCGGGTGAAAAGAGAATTCTGGATACTCCGATAACTGCACCGGAATCAGCAAGCTTGGTCATTAGATCGAATTTAGATCGAATTTAGTCCGCTTCCATGGCCTTTCGAAGAAGGCCTGTGTTAGATACCACTGAGCAACTCAAGCCAGTCTTGCGCTTCCTTTGGCACGCAGGCTCCTCGCCTGCAAGGAAACCGGCACTGACCCGCAGTAGCTCGTCATTCAGGAGGTTCACCCATGAAGTTCAGCCCAGTTCTATTGGGACTGTCTCTCGCGGTCGCTTGTAGTCTGCCGGCCGCGGCGCAAGATGCATCCACTGCAACCAGTTCAGCGCCCAAGTATCTGCAAGTCATTGTGGAGTACACCAAGCCCGGCAAGGGCGGTTTGGCCCACGACAAAACGGAGGGAGCTTTCGTCCAGGCCATGGCCAAGGCGAATTTCCCATTGCACTACACCGCGTTCAACGCGATCTCCGGCCGCGCACGGGCCATTTATCTGTCCCCGTTCAACTCCTTTGAAGAAGTGGAAAAGGCCACCAAGATTTTTGACTCGCCGGCGGTTGGGTCGGAGTTCGACCGGATTAACATGGCGGACGGCGAGTTGCTGGACGAGGCTCGTGTCTTGATCTTCAGCTCTGATCCAGAGCTGAGCTACCACTCCAAGACGCCGGGGCCGAAGAACCGCTACATGGAAGCCGATATCGTACAGGTAAAACCCGGCCACGGTAAGGATTTCTCGGACCTGATGAAGCTGTACATGGCCGCCTTCGACAAAGCCGGAAGCAGCGACCATTGGGGCGCCTACCGGATCGAATATGGCGAATCGCTGGGCACTTACGTCTTCCTGACCGTCTCGAATTCTGAAACCGAAATCGATCAGCGCTTCTCAGAGGATTCGAAGATCGGAAAGGCGCTGAGCGATGACGACAAGAAGAAGATTCGCGACCTTCGCGCCGCGTCGATCGAGACCGAGCGGGTCGAGCTGTATTCGGTGAACCCCGCCCAAAGCTATGCGACCGACGACTACGTCAAGGCCGATCCGGATTTCTGGAAACCGAAGCCGCCGACGGAATAACTGCATGTTTTGGAAATCAGTTTGAGAGGGCTCCGGCGAGCGCTGGAGCTCCTCAGTCAGCTTATGCCCATTTTGTTCGGGCCCAGTTACAACAGCGGCCCGCTCCCAAGGCCCAAAGAACGGAGCAGGAACGATGAATACGCTCAGCACGTCCGCGATCGCCTCGCAGCGCCCGGCTACAGCAATCGGGCTCAGGGGATGGGTGGATAAGTATTTCTACTTCGCCATGTCATTGCTTATCGCGGCGATCGTGATCTGGGGATTCAGCCACACCATCGACGCGAATCTGTTTCACGGCGCGCCGCCGCGGCCGATGCTTCTCTGGATTCATGGCGCCGCGTTCTCCTTGTGGGTGGCGTTCTACATCGTTCAGTCGGCGCTGGTGCGCACCCGCAATGTGCGAATTCATCGCACTCTGGGCTGGTTCGGCGTGGGGCTTGCGACCGTGATGGTCGTGCTCGGCTTCGTCATCGCGGTCATCATGGGACGCTTCGACAAGCACGTCCTCCACATACCCGACACAGAGACGTTTTTGAGCGTTCCGTTTGGCGACATGACCATCTTCGGCGTCTGCGTGGCTCTTGCGATTGCCTGGCGGCGCAAACCCGAACTCCATCGCCGCCTGCTTTTGATCGCCACGTGCGCGCTGCTCGACGCGCCGTTCGGCCGCATCCAATACGTCTTCGATCACAGCCTCTACTACGCGTGCCTGGACGGCGTGCTCCTGCTGGGAGTGGCGCGCGATCTTTTCGTCGACCGGCGCATTCACAAGGTCTATCGCGTGGCTCTGCCGCTGATGATTGCCGCCCAGATATTTCTCATCTATCTCTATCGCGGCGCGCCTGCCTGGTGGGTCAAGTTCGGCCATTCGCTTCTCGGCTAACGCGAGACGATGGTGGCGCGTTTGGTCTGCTTTTGACGCGTTGATTGACATTAAACGGCGCAAAGGGGCGCATTTTGGCGCTATAAAAACTGTGGAACTGTGAAACTGTGGAGGGCGCGAGTGTTGAAGGCGCGGGGTTTGCGGCGGATTTCTCACAGTTCCACAGTTTCACAGCGATTTTTTCGCCAAGTTCCGCAGGACGGCCGCCAGGATCTGCTCCGGCGCTTCTTCGGTTTCATTTTCGTCTTCGATCTCGCTCTCCGAAGGGGCGAGAGGGAAGGCGGGCGCTGAGCGGAGCGTGGGAAGATCTTCGAGGAAGTCCTGCACGATTTTGGAGAGGGATGTATCGCGGCGCGCGGCCCAGACGCGGGCATCGTGATAGGCGCGGTCGGTGACGGCTACGGTGATGTTTTTCATGGGTGGGTCTCCTGCGGAGTGGAGTTAGCGGCTTGCTCTAGTGTGGGGAGATTTGGGGTAATTGTTCGCAAAGGGGAGTGCGATGAAAGAATACGCCGGTAGATGGAGCCGACTTTTATTTAGTTAGTAGTAACTAGTGCATTTGGACGATTCTAAGAACTTATAAGACGAGCTAGATCTTCTTCTGATAAGCGGACTTATGGGGACTCGACAACGGTCAGGCTTTCAACAGCGACGACTTATTCGCTATTCCGCTGCGGGAGCAGCATCGGCTGGCACGGCAGGCTCTGCTCTCAGTGCGCCGCTGGCGATCTGCTCCTGCACGTACGCTGCCGCTTTAAGACGGATGTAGATGTCGAAGATGACCTTCGCCCTTGCCACATCCTCCAGGGTAATCGGCCTCGTGAAGGTCTGCGTCTTAACCTGGACAGCCGCATTGGCGACTTCCTTCAGCATCCCCATGAATTCTTCGGAGTCGGTAAAGCGGGCGAATACAGAGTTGACCGATGCCTCGTAGCTTTCAGGATTCCCATCCCAGTCCTTGTAGGCCACAAGAGCCATCTCGAAGCATTCCATAAAACCGACCACCAGATTGTGCTCGAACTGGAAAAAGATATCGTTCTTCGCCATCATGGCGAGCATCCCGAAGTATCGGTGA
>DATHNJ010000063.1:0-5025 GCA_035486155.1 Occallatibacter sp.
TTGACATGCGCAGCACATGTAACTATGTTAGGCGCATGGGAAAGATGATCCAGGTGCGTAATGTCTCAGAGACGCTTCATCGAACGCTGAAGGCCAGGGCTGCGAACGCCGGCATGTCGCTTTCCGATTATTTACTCGGAGAGTTGCGGGAGATTGCGCAGCGTCCTACGCTGGCCGAATTCCGTGAGCGCTTGCATGCAAGAGAATCATTTTCGGGCACGCTCGACACCGCAGGGCTGCTGCGCGAGGAACGCGCGGCGCGATGATTGTGCTGGATGCCTCGGCCGCAGTTGATTGGCTGCTGCGAACGACGGCCGGGCAACGCATCGAACAACGCATCTATGCGAGCCGAGATACCCTGCACACCGTGCATCTGATCGATGTTGAGTTTGCGCAGGTGTTGCGGCGTTTGGTGCGCGAAGGGACGCTCGCTCCCAAAAGGGCCGAGGAAGCCATCGAGGATCTAGCTGCTCTGCGGATCACGCGGTACGCGCCGGTGCTGCTGTTGGCGCGGGTCTGGAGGCTCAGGCAAAATTTGAGCGCCTATGATGCGACTTATGTAGCGCTTGCTGAACAACTGCATGCGCCTTTGATTACTCGGGACCGGCGAATTGCGACGGCGCCGGGACATACGGCGGCGGTCGAGGTTTTCTAAGTTGCTGACGATGAGCACACCGCAGACCGATCCGGGAGAAGTGCTTCTTCATATCGCATGGTGGGGCTATCTTCTTGCGGCGTTGCTCTACTCTTTGGCTGTCTTCTCGATCGACAGGTCACGCAAAGCATTCTCCAAGCCGTGCTCTAAATCATTTCTGGAGATGTTTGTCACTCACGCTATCTTCCTGACAATTCTGCTATGTGCATTACGGGCGATGTCATTCGTCGCGCCTTCCTTACCTTTGTGGCTGACCGATGGACTGATTGGAAGGAGCACGTCGAAGCTTTCGATTTTTGACTTTGTCTTTTTGGGCATTGGCTACTTGTTGGGGAAAGTGGAAACGCAAAGGCTTTTTGGGGATTCGGATTGAGCGGGATGGTTCATGCCACTCCTCCGGCGCGGCGGGGGATTTTGATTGAATAGCCCAGGGTTTTCAACCCTGGGCTATTTTCATGGTCTCCCTACGGGAGACGATTACGGCTTTGGCACGTGATCCTGCCGGGCCTGATTGGGCTTCTTGCTTTCCCACCCTTGCTGCGCAAGGATGGGGCGCCCATGGCCGTAATGATTGACGCTGCATGAGAGACAACCGCAGATCCTTCGACTCCGCGATGCTTGCTCAGGATGATAGCCCCGTGGTTGACGATAGCTCAGTCAGATGCCTAAAGGCTCTGCCGCCTCCACCGTCTCTGCTTCACTATCCCTTGGCATGCACGGGTAGGAACGGACTTCCGCACTTAATCACTACTCATCCTGTCGCCTTTGCATCTCAAGGACTCTCGCGTGTTACAGCCCCGCCTTCGTCTCGGCGGCCATGTAGTCCACCACGGCTTTGAGATCGCCGTTGGTTTCTTCGAAGACTTTTAGCTGGCGGTCGGCGCCTGTGCCTGTCTCCATGATTTTGCGGATGCCTTGGATGGCTTCGCGCGAGCCGAGTTCCTCCACTTCCCTGTCGACGAGGATCAGGTATTCCTCGAGCAGCTCGCGCTCGGGGATCTCCTGCTGGCGGCCGAAGTCGATGAGGCTGCCGTCGAGTCCATAGCGCACGGCGCGGAATTTGTTTTCCATCAACAGCGCGCGCGCGAACTGGCGGTAGTCCTGATTGGATTCGTGCAGGCGGTAGAGATAGGCAGCTGTGGCCTGGATCAGAGCGGCGATGGCGACGGTCTCTTCGGCGCGCAGGGGAATGTCGCAGGCGCGGACTTCGACGGTGTTGAAGAAGGGATGCGGACGAATGTCCCACCAGATTTTTTTGGCGTTGTCGATGCAGTTGGTGCGGACCAGCAGGCTGACGTAGCTTTCGAACTCGGAGTAACTGGAGAAGGCGTCGGGGATGCCGGTGCGCGGGAAGTTTTCGAAGACCTTGGCGCGATAGCCCTTATAGCCGGTGTTGAGGCCTAGCCAGAAGGGCGAGTTCGTCGCTAGCGCCATGATGTGCGGCAGAAAGTAGCGCATCGAGTTCATGATGCGGATGGCGGCTTCGCGATCTTCGATGCCGACGTGCACATGCAGGCCGAAGATAAGGTTGGCGCGCGCGACCAGCTGCAGATCTTTGACGACCTGGGTGTAGCGCGGGTCGGGATGGATGTCCTGCTTGCGCCAGTCGGCGAAGGGATGCGTGGCGCCGGCGACGAGTTCGAGGTTGTGCTCGGCGGCGAGCTTGATCATCTCGCGGCGCAGATCGTAGATGTCTTCGCGGGCCTCGTCGATGTTGCGGCAGACACGCGTACCGACTTCAACGACTGAGGTGTGCATCTCGGCCTTGACGCGCTCCTGCAGGCGCAGCTTGCCCTGGGCCAGCATCTCGGTTTCGATGTGGGAGCGCAGATCGCGCGTGACGGGGTCGACGGTCTGGTACTCCTCTTCAATGCCGAGCGAGAAGGATGGGCGCATGGTTTCAGTCCTAGTGCGGCTTGAGGGCATTGTATGGGACTAGGAACAGGGATCAGTTGCAGTGGCTCGGATTGCTTTCGCTTTTTATTCGCTTTTAATGTAGGATCCTGTGGTGCGATGAACCTCTTTTCTCAACTCGCGGTTGAGCCTACGCATGAAGAACTCTACGCGGGCGCGGTGTTGATGCGCGGGCTGGCGCTGGCGCAGGATGCGGAGTTTTTTGCCGCCGCAAAGACCATTATGGCGGCTGCGCCTCTGCGTCATGCCACGACGCCGAGCGGGCTGCCGATGCAGGTGATGGTGACGGACTGCGGGACGGAACGGGCATTCCAGAGACGATGGGATCCGAAGATGGCTCCTATGTGGCCGGCGATTCCGCGGGTGCTGGCGGAGTTCGCTCTACGGTGTGCGGTAAGGGCGGGATTTCCGCAGTTCCGGCCGGATGCGTGCCACATTAATCGCTACCAGGCGGGCACGAAGTTGGGAATGCACCAGGACCGGCACGAGATCGATATGAGCCAGCCAATTGTGTCTGTCTCGCTGGGTCTGGAGTGCATTTTTCTGCTGGGCGGCCTCGAGCGCACCGACAAGGCCAAGCGAATTCTGCTGGAGCATGGCGATGTGGTTGTGTGGGGAGGACCTTCGCGGCTGCGCTTTCACGGGGTGTTGCCGTTGAAGCCGGGACATCATCCGCTCACTGGGCCATATCGCTACAATCTGACGTTTCGCAAGATCGCATAGCCACCTGCCACCTGCGGTGGGGCCAGTGTGAGGACGCCTTAGGTGGCAATATCAGGTTGGGGATGCCCGCAGGGCTCTTTCCAGCTCGATCGACTTTATTAGCCATTGAGGAATGCTGACCAGCGCAATTCTTTGAGAACTTTTGGAGCGTTCTGGGCTCTGGCGATGGCGAGATCAGCTACTTCGCGAATGATCCAGTCGAAGTTCGCCTGGCCGACGGAGTGCAGATCGGCGTCGGGGGCGGGATTCATGAAGTCGATCGCGTACGGAATGCCGTCTTCGACTGCGAACTCGACGGTGTTGAGGTCGTAGCCCAAAGCGCGGCAGAGCGTCAGCGCATCGTTCTCCACGCGCGCAAGTAGCTTTGGATCGTACGCCGGCGGATTTTTGATATAGCGCTCTTCATACGGCTGGCGTGGATCGTACGGCATGATGTGGACCTTTTGCTGGCCGACGACGTAGCAGCGGAAGTACTCGTTAAAGTTGACGGCCTTCTGATACATCATGCAGAGCTGATGCGACTGGTCGTAGGCGTGGAAGAACTGGTCGCGGTTGTGAATGTGATAGACGTCGCGCCAGCCGCCGCCATCGACGGGCTTCATGAATCCATGCTCGCCGACGTAGGCAAACACCGCGTCCCAGTCCAGCGGATATTCGAGGTTGCGCATGGAGCGGTCCGTCGTGGCTTCCGGATGATTCTTGTGGGGCAGGATGACGGTGGGAGGAACCGCGACGCCGAGTTTCTGGGCGAGCGTGTAGTTGAAAAATTTGTCGTCGGCTGACCACCAGAAGGGATTGTTGATGATCGCGGTTCCGTTGAGGGCCGCGTGCTTGAGGAAGGCGCGATAGAACGGAATGTCGTGCGAGATGCGATCGATGATGACAGCATAGTGCGGTGTTTGCTCAAGCCCGACGGCGCTGGTCTTTACGAATTCAGCCTCGACGCCGGCGATGCGGCGCGCATTGATGTGGTCGACCAGCGCCGGGGGAAAGCTATTCTCCATGCCGAACAGAACGCCGATCTTCTTCATGCCGCCCTCCGGGGTTTTCGTATCGCAGACTTCGAAATCAGTGTACGGGAACGCCAAGGGGCGCGCCCTCTGGGTGCAACGACGGGGCTGCAACGACTGTGTTGCACAACACATCCGTCCGCGAGGGAGCTTCAACCCGCAACGCTCGGTTGATTCGTGCTATGGATTGCAGTGTTCGGCTGAGGACACAGGAATCGGCGAAACCCCACGCTTCGACAGAAGACGCCGGCCAAAATCGATTCCGGGGCGTTCGATCCAGCGATGAGCGATTGTTGCGAGCGCTACGAGCGCGCATGCTTCGATCAGCGATGCGCCGGCGTGTCCTAGCGGCGATGCAAAGTCAAGCGCTCGAATCCACTTGAACGACACGAAGACGGTCAGGAGGGGACCCTGCAGCAAATAAATGCCATAGCTGATGTTCCCGAGGCGCTTTGCCGGAGCACTCGCGAGCAGCCCAAAGAGATTAGCCCCTGAGTTGATGAGAACGAAGGCGCCGCCCAGCAGGACTGCGGAAAGAGGCATGTAGACATTCGGACAAAGAACGAAAGTGAGAGTCAGAAGCGCGATGACCGTTAAAGAGGCCCAGATGCTCTGCAACCGGAGCTGCGGCCTGGCTGATTTGAGCGCCGCCGTGGACATGCCGACAAGAAAGAGCGCCACACAGACCCACACCCGATTCGATGGAACGAATATCCATAAAAA
>DATHNJ010000064.1:0-20961 GCA_035486155.1 Occallatibacter sp.
GCGTAAAACTCTTTCGCGCGATCGACGTCTGAGACAGGAATGACGACGATCTCAAACTTGAACGCCGGACGGGTGGAGGGCAGAGCAGAAGACGTGCTTTCGGGTTCTGTCGCGGTGGGCGTCATGGCTGTTCTCCTTGGAGAGGATGGTCTGCGCGGAATCGCACTGCGTGAAATCGCAGACAGCGCTCTCCGATTAGGCGGCAGGCAGAAGAACAATTTCCATTAGACGAAGGTATTGGTCGACAGCTTTCGCCCTGTGAAGGCAGCGTTTCGACCCTGCAATTGGGGAGCGCTCTTAGGCCAGCACTTTCAGCCCGTGCTTCTCCACAACATCCAGCAACTTCAGCGCCATGCCGCTCGGCTTCTTGGCGCCGCTTTCCCACTTCTCCACCGTCGATTCGCTGGTGTTCAAGTGACGCGCGAACACCGGCTGGCTGACGCGCTCGCGCTCGCGAATCCGCTTGATCTGCTTGGGGGTCAGCTTTTTCGGAACCGACAGACACGACTCGTCAAACTCCCGCATCGTCGCCTTGTCGATTGCGCCGATCTCATACAGAGCTGACGCCGAAGAATGAATCGCCTCGAAAGCATCACTCTTGAACCTGCCCTTATTCGCCATCGCAAATCTCCACCCACGCGCCGTTCGCAACAAGCTGATCGATCTGATCTGCACTCAGCCCTTGATATTCCTTCGCCAGACTCCTGAACTTCGCCAATTCACTGCCCTCTATATTCGCCCGGTCTCTCTTGGCGAATAGATACTCGAATACCCAGCCTTCGCGACCTCTCGCCACCACAATCGACCGATACAGATTCTTGCCGAGCCTCTTCTTGAAAACTCCACCGCCAAGATCGTCAGCCTGCCCCAGCATCACCTGCTGGATGGCTACGCAAAGCTCATCGTCCTCGATATGCGCCTTGCGCACAGCTTTCGAGAACCATGCGGTTTTGAAAACCCGCGATCTTGCAGGGGCCCGGTCCATCGCGCAAATCAGTGTAGCACGAGGTGCTACACTGCCGCTGCAGCCGGGCTCCCGGGCCTTCCCTGCAAGAAACTGAAATTAAATCCTGGGAGCGGGTTCGGCGCCCTTCCGCATCAACTCCTCCAGGTCGTCCATCTTGTCTGTCATCAAGTTCAGCTTGCGCGACAGCGACTGAATCTCCGACTCGGCGCGCTTGTTCACATCGAAATCCAGTTCGCTGCGCAGCCGGTCCTTTGCGTCCTGACGGTTCTGGCTCATCATGATCACCGGCGCCTGCACCGAGGCCAGCATCGACAAGAACAGGTTCAGCAAAATGAAGGGATACGGGTCCCACGCTCTGTTTCTCAGCAGAATATTCATCGACGAGTACGCGACCAGCACAACCCCGAACAGGATGATGAACCGCCACGACCCCCCAAACCGCGCCACCTCGTCGGCGATCCGTTCGCCAAACGTCGTCTGCTCTTCGATCACTTCATTCGGATTCTTCATCGCGCGGCTCTGCACAAGCTTTTGCGCCGCGTGAAACTGCCGCGCCTGCATCGTCAGCATGTCCAGGCCCGCCATCGGCCTCTTTTTCAGCAGCTCGGCGATATCATCCCGCCCGATCTCCAGGCAGGTCGTCTCTTCCTGCGCGGTCGCTGTCGCAAGATGATCGGTCTCCTGCAGCATCGACGCGATGCCGAAGATGTCCCCATGCTCGGGCTCGTCGAGCACCACCTCCTGATGGTCATCGTCAATCGTCGTCACGCGCACCTTGCCCGCCATCACTACATAGGCGTGCATCCCCGGCTCGCCGGTCTTGAAGATGCGCTGGCGAGAGGCAAAATGTCTCACCTCGATCTGTGCGGCCAAAAGCGCGGCCTCATCGTCATCAAGCAACTTAAATAGCGGGATATGGCGCAGCTCTTCCGGATCGCAAGGCATAACTGGTTCCTCGACTCTGGATTTTGAGGCTCTTGATTTTGGGGATGACTTCGCGTCCGAACATAACAGAGGCGCAACGCAAGCGGAACCGCCGATGAAAGATTTTTTACTTGCGCTCGGCCGCGCCGCGCATCCTATGCTTCAACGCGTAAAAAACGCCGTTACTCGAACATCTCCGCGACGTTCCGTCCGTCACCCAAATCACCGTATATATCACCCTCACACCGCCAGATTCTTTAGTATTCTGTTAACACTCTTGGCTTTGCCGAACCACTGACATTCCCACATGAATCCAGTCGCCATCACGGTTGACGATCTACGGGAGCAGTATCTTCGTGAGATGGCGCTCGTCCGCCAGACCTGCGAACGCACCGGCGACGGCGCCGCAGCCATCCGCCGCCGCTCCGCGGTCGTCGACCGCATCCTCATTGAAATGTGGCGTCGAGCCTTCACCGGAGGCGCCCCGCCCAACGTCGCTCTGCTGGCCCTCGGCGGCTATGGCCGCAAAGATCTCTTCCCCTACTCCGATATCGACGTCCTGTTCGCCTTCGCCGACGACAAGACCGAAGAACAGACCCGCGACGCCGTCAGCGCCATCATTCAGGGCATGTGGGACATCGGCCTGCGCGCCAGCCCCGCCTCGCGCACCCTCAAGGAGATCGGCCGCTTCGATCCCGACAACCTCGAATTCACCCTCGCTACTCTCGATCGCCGTTTACTCGCCGGACAGTTTCCCCTCTATCAGCAGCTCCACCAGACCATCCTTCCCGGCCTGATCCTCAGCGAGTGGAACACCATCACCCAAAAGCTGGGCGAAATCGCCCGCACCCGCCACGCTAAGTACGGCAACACCATCTTTCATCTGGAGCCCAATCTTAAAGAGTGTCCCGGCGGCCTGCGCGACTATCATCTCGCCGTCTGGTTCGCCCTGCTTTTCCACCTGAAGGAAACCAAGGAGTGGCCCCGTCAGCGCGGCGGCATCTTCCAGTCCGCGCGCGGCGACGCCGAAGCCGCTTTCGACTTTCTCGCCGCCGCCCGATGTTTCCTTCACTTCCGCCACGGCCGCGACGACAACACGCTCGACTGGCAGTCGCAGGACGAAGCCGCCGCCAACTCCATCGGCCTTGAAACCCGCGGCACCGCCGACCCGGCCTACTGGATGCGCACTTACTATCGCCACGCGCGCATCATCTATCGCCGCGCCGCGCTGCTGATGGAGCATCTGCCCGCGCCTGTCAGCTTCTATCGCCAGTTCCGCCGCCGCCGCACCCCCATCGCAGGCACCGACTTTGTTCTCGACCAGGGCCGCATCGACATCCTTCCCGGCGCCCAATTCTCTGACACCGCCGCCATCCTGCGCATCTTCTCCCTGATGGCCACGCACGGCTACGCGCTCTCGCAGGCTGCGGAAGACCGCATCACCGACGCCCTGCCGGCCCTTGCCATCCACATCCCCGAGGGCCCGTATCTCTGGAACGCCCTGCGCGAGGTTCTGCTCGGCCCACACGCGGCTCATGCGTTACGCACCATGCATGCTCTGGGCGTACTTGAGATGCTCATCCCCGAGTTCCACGGCATCGACGCTCTCGTCATTCGCGACAGCTACCATCGCTACACCGTCGATGAACACACCTTCCTCACCATCGACAACGTGCACAGCCTGCGCCACCCGACACACGACTGGGAACACAGACTCGCGCAGCTCTTACCCGAAATAGACCGCCTCGATCTCTTCCTGCTGGCGCTTCTGCTCCACGACACCGGCAAAGGCCGCCGCAACGGCGAACATACCGTCCAGAGCGTGGAACTCGCCGACAGCTTCATCGCCCGTCTTGACTTCGACACCGAAGAGCGCGAGGCAGTGCTCCAACTGATCCGCCTCCATCTCGAGATGTCCAACGGCATGCGCCGCGACATCTTCGACCACGAGAACGTTCGCGCCTTCGCCGACAAAATCGGCAGCCCCAGTCTGCTCAAAATGCTCACGCTGATGACCTACGCGGACATCAAGGCGGTCAACCCCGACGCGCTCACGCCGTGGAAGGCCGAGAACCTCTGGCAGTTCTACATGGCCACCGCCAACTTCATGGACCGCAGCGTCGACGAGGTCCGCTATCACGCCGCCATCGACCCCACGGTGCTCAACCGCATTCGCGCCATGGCGCCCGCAAACCAGGCCGCTGATCTCAAGCAATTCCTCGAAGGCCTACCGCAGCGCTACCTGCAAACCCGCCTGCCCGAACAGATTCGCGATCACTTCCTGCTCGCCGCCAAACTCGACAAGAATCCCGTCCAGCTCGACCTTCGCCCCCATCGCCAGCTTCTCGATCTCACCGTCATCACCCGCGACCGCAAGCGCCTCTTCGCCGACGTCTCCGGCGCCCTCGCCGCCTGGGGCATGAACATCGTGAAGGCCGGCGCGTTCTCCAACGACGCCGGCGTCATCGTCGACAGCTTCCAGTTCACCGACGTCTTCCGCACCATCGAGCTCAACCCTAGCGAGAAAGACCGCTTCCTCGCCTACATGCAGGATGTCATCGCGCAAAAGGCTCATGTGGAGCAGATGCTCGGGTCGCGCGCACACCTGAACCACTCCAGCAGCATCAAGGTCGAAGTCTCCACGCGCCTGTCCTTCGACAACGACTCCTCCAGCCACTCCACTCTTCTGCAAGTCGTCGCGCAGGATATCCCCGGCCTGTTGCGCCAGATCGCCCTCACGCTCTCCACGCATCAATGCAACATTGAAGTGGCGCTGATCGACACCGAAGGCGAAACGGCTATCGATGTCTTCTATCTCACCAGCCAGGGCGCCAAGCTCAGCGAAGAAACCCAGAGCAGCCTCAAGACCGACATGACCGCCGCGCTTGAAGCCATGCGAGCGCCCGCCGCGTAACTCGACTCACCGCAGCCCTTCGCACATTTCCCACAGCCACTAGAATCCCCACGACCGGTCATCCTGAGCGAGCGCAGCGAGCCGAGGGATGCGTCTTCATACCCGATTAAGCCTTCAGGGCTAACGTTGATCCATGGTGTTTTCTGCAAAGAAATTCGCATACTTTTCCTGCTTTATTCTTCTTACCCTCTGCGCCGTCGGCGATGTTCAAGCCGCGGACTCTACCGTCACGGTGAAAGCGGTCAGCGAAGCCGGCGCAAAACGGGCCGTCGAGGCTGCCGAGCAGGCCGCCGAAAAGCTCCACGCGCCCTGTGCTATCGCTGTCGTCGACAGGAGCGGCATCCTGGTTGCCCTTCTCAAGATGGACGGCGTTCGCGATGGCAGCCCCGATCTCGCCATCGGCAAGGCGCGCACCTCGGCCTTGTTGCAACGCCCCAGCGCAGAGACGGAAACCAATATCAACGAAGGCCGCTTCGCCTTCGTCACCTCCGGCTTTATGTCACTTCGCGGTGGAGTTCCATTGATGGCTGGCAAGGAGGTCGTCGGCGCCATCGGCGTCGCAGGTCTGAATAAAGATACAGACGTAGCCATTGCAGAATCGGCAGCGGCGGCTTTCGCCGGCAATCACGAATAATTCCTCACAAGCCGTTTGTCGCGCCGGAAGCCGTTCGGGAATCGGCCGCGGACACGGCCGCGTCGCGTACGGAACTGCGATTGCAGTCATAAAGCTTCGGTGAGGACCATTATCGTAACATTCCGCTTCAGCTGTCCCTGATGACTTAAATCATGCCCCAGGCCTCATACGTTTGACCTTGTGAAACCGAGATGAACTAACATCGGTCAGAAGAACACCGGCACGACAACCCGTGCGCCATGGGAAGAGTCTCGATGTTTTCTTAGAGGTGAATTGATGGCTTCCGATTTCGTCCGCGACTCGAAGGAGGAGACTCCGGCGGCCGAGGCCTCCACGCTGCGCTACATGGCAAGACAACCCATCCTCGATCGCAGCGGAAATGTGCATGGATATGAGTTGCTCTTCCGCGACGGCTTGACCAACTCGTTCCAAGGCGACTTGGAGAAGGCCGTCGTTGCTACGGTCGACAATGCGGTAGTGTTCGGGTTGGAATATCTGACCTTCGGACGGTCCGCATTCATTAACTGCTCCAGCAAGACTTTGACCGAGCAGTTGCCGAGAATCCTGCCTCCCGCGATCACCGTGCTCGAAGTGCTGGAGACGGTTGAGCCTACTCCCGAGCTCATTCAGGCATGCCGGCTGCTCAAAGCGCTCGGATTCCGCATCGCTCTCGATGACTTCATCTGGGAGCCGCGGTTTGCGCCGCTCGTCGAACTGGCGGACTACATCAAGGTGGATTTTTCTCTGCTCAAACATGAAGAGCGGCTGATGCTTCTGAAGCAGCTTCCTAGAAATTCGGCAACCTTGCTCGCCGAGAAAGTCGAAACGCATGAGGATTACACCCAGGCATGCGAGGAAGGTTTCAGGCTCTTCCAGGGATATTACTTCTGCTATCCGGAAGTGATGGAGAAGCGAAGCATCCCGGCCAATACCCATTTTCATCTGGAGATCCTGCAACAGTTGCTGAACGATCCGCTTGATCTGCAGCATCTGTGCCCGTTAGTGGAAAGCGATGCTGCTCTCACATACCGGTTGCTGCGCCTGGTCAATTCGGTAGGGTTCGGATTTCGCCGCGAGGTGAGTTCCGTTCATTCAGCGCTTGTCGTTGTAGGGGACGACGCATTCCGGAGAATGGCGGCATTGGCCATCGCCAGCCAAATGAACTCTTCACGCTCCGCGGAGATTCTTCATACGGCTCTGGTGCGGGCTCGTTTCTGCGAGACTGCCGCGCCGGTTTGTCAACTGAACACTGCCGAACAATATCTGCTGGGATTGATGAGCCTGTTTCCCGCCATGCTGCGCGCGCCGATGGATGAAATCGCGCCGATGCTGCCGCTCCGCAAAGAGATTCGTGAGGCCTTGAGTGGAATGGCCCTTCCAGAACGCACTGTGCTCACCTGGATCGAATCGCATGAACGTGGCAACTGGCCGGCGAGCGATGCAGTCGTCCAGTCCAGCGGTTTAAACGGCGACCAGATGGCCCGGTTCTATGTTGAGGCCGTTCGCTGGGCGGATGTGGTGCTTCACGAGGCAGCCTGACCGCAGGCTAGTCACAGCGCGACAATTTTTGTTGACCGACCTTGCAGATCATTTGCCTCTTCTGCCTCACAATGAAATTGCGAGAGCCATGGACTGCAATCGAGAAAACGACGGACCGCGCCGCGACACGTCGCTCTGCACAAGCATGCACACAAAAAACACTGTGAAACTGTGGAACTGTGAGAAATCCGCTGCAAGCTGAATGCTGTCAACGGGCGTTCAAACCACAGTTTCACAGTCTCACAGATTTTGTGGCGCCAAAATGCGCCATTTCGCGCCATTGAACGCGAGTTTGCGCGTCACAACGCGCCCAAATCGCGCCAATATTTCTCTTTCACGGCGTCTGCGTCCCGCCGATCCAGATCGCATGGATGCATGGGAAGCTGAGTCGCGAAAAGTCCACGGCGCGAGGCGGACAACGTTCGTCCGCCTCATAAGGCAGGGACCTGCGCCGTCTCTGGTATGACAAGGCGACGAAGCGGAAAATTCCTCCGCGCTTCAATCGCGGACGCCGACTGCCTCCCGCGCATACGCACAACCAAACCCGCAGGGCGGAATAACCAAACGTTAACAATGTGCTTCCCGCACGCCCGCTACCATGGCGGAAAGCGTCGACCAGCCCATGAAGCTATTTGAGATAGGCGCGGACCAGATCGATCAGATCCTCGGCAAGCTCGGGCGCAATCTGCTCTTTGGCGCCGTCGGCGAGATGAAAACGGATGTGCGTCTCCAACACTTCAGCCATAAGGCTGTTCACGCCGCCGCGCACCGCTGCCAGCAGCATCAGTTGAGCGCCGCAATCATCATCGGCGCTCAGCGAGCGCTCCACGGCGTCCAGTTGGCCGCGCATTTTGCGGACGCGCTGCAGCAGCTTGATCCGCTCGCGTTCATGGTGAGACATAGGGAGTCTCCTCTTGACAATACCCATGGGGGGTATACTATCTACCCAGTGGGGGTATAGCTCCTTCATTCTAACCCCCATACCGACTCCACGCCACGATGGGAAAGACATGCTGATCCGGCTGGCTGCAGATCAAAAAAACCTGCGCATCCTCACCGGCTGCCTGCTTCTTGCGGCCCTCCCCGCGTCGTGGGCGCAAATCCGATCCGCTGACGCCGCTCTGCCCGAGGCGCCCCAGCCCGCGCCAATCCCTACGATCGCGTTGATTCGAGCCAATGGAATCGCCGCGCAACCGGAAGACGCCGATCCCTCGGGACGCGAGCCGCAGGACCCGCCCATCGTCGCCATGGCGCCGCATCCGGAGGACAGCATCTACTGGATCTCCGGCCAGGCCAACATCATCTTTCAGGGTCGTCTGCCTTTTCACTCTGCGTACGAAGGGACAAACAGCTTCCGCAATTCAGCCGAATACAAAACATCGATGGTCGGCACGCTGTTCACCGCAATCCGGCGCAACCGCTCCATCCGCTACAACACCGATTTCATCTTCGATCTGGAAAGCGCGGGCGGTCGTGGTTTGAGCGAGGCGCTGGGTCTGGCGGGATTCACAAACCTGGACGTAGTGCGCAATCCGAATTTAGGGTCCACTCCGTACATCGCGCGGTATGAGATTCACCAGATCTTCGGCCTGATGCAAAAGACCGTAAGCCAGGATCCAGGACCGTTCGCGCTGGCGCCGAGCGTACCGGTGCGGCGCATCGAATTCCGCATCGGCAAAGTGACGCTGCCGGATTTCTTTGACGTCAACGGTCCGGGCTCGGACAGCCACCTGCAGTTCATGAACTGGACCATCGACAACAACGGCGCGTGGGATTACGCGGCAGATACGCGCGGCTACACGGTAGGCGGCATGGCGGAGTACGACGATCGCGCGTGGAGCGTGCGCTATGGCATCTTCGCCATGCCCACCGTGGCCAACGGCATCGACATGGACTGGGCCTTCAGCCGTGCTCATGGGCAGAACGGTGAATTCGAGCTGCGTCAGAGTTTGATCCGCGACCGCAAGGGCGTCACGCGCCTGCTGTTCTTCGCCAACCGCGCGCACATGGGAACGTATCGCGAAGCGGTCGAGGATTTCCTGAACGGCTCGGACACAGCGACCTACGGCGTGACCGTTCCCACCATCACGCTGCATGCGCACTTCGGCGCGCTCAAATATGGCTTCGGCTACAACACAGAGCAGGAGCTGACGCCGAACCTGCGCGTCTTCGGCCGGTTCGGCTGGAATGAAGGCCAGCACGAATCCTATGCCTATACCGAGGTGGACCAAACCGTGCTTGCGGGCGCCGACTACTACGGGACCCGCTGGCATCGTCCGGTCGACAAGATCGGGTTGGCCGTGGTGTCGAATGCAATCAAGCACGACCATCAGAACTACCTGCACTACGGCGGCCTGGGATTCCTGTTGGGCGACGGCAATCTGAACTACGGGCGCGAGACTATCGTCGAGTCTTACTACAACTGGCACGCATGGCGCGGCATGTTCTACGCGCTCGACGTACAGCACATCGACAATCCGGGATACAACCGCGATCGCGGCGCGGCATGGGTGGGCTCGGTGCGCGCACACGTCGATTTCTAACGTCTCCGCGCGGCGTCTACAATGGTTTTTTCCATTGCATGCGGAGGCAGCCATGAGCTCTCTCGGTCATCGAACTGTTCTTGTGTACGACGTCGGAGGGAGTCATATCTCAGCCGCGACGTGCGCAGAGGACAATCTAACTCTCAGCTCAATTGCCAAAGCTTCTCAACCCGAAAACGGGTCGGTGGACGCCTTTCTCGATCTGCTCTTTCGACTTGCTGCAGAGGCTACACCCAAGCTAGACAGCGTCGCGGGCGCGTCGTTCGCCATGCCCGGCCCTTTTGACTACGCCGAAGGCGTGAGCTGGATGAAACACAAACTTCCCTATCTCTATGGCGTGAGCCTGCGCCACGCGTTCGCGCAGCGTCTGGGATGGGACGACGGTCAGGTACGTTTTTTGAACGATGCCGGCGCCTATCTGCTGGGCGAGATCGGCGCGGGCGCGGCGCGTGGCGTTGAGCGCGTGGCCGGCTTCACTCTCGGCACCGGCATCGGTTCCGGCTTCGCGATCGACGGGCAGCTGCAGTTCAGCGGCAAGGGCGTGCCGCCCGGAGGCGAGATCTGGAATGTTCCCTTCGAGGGCGGCATTGTGGAGGACCTGATCTCGACACGATCCATCAAGCAAAGATTTCTCGAGCGCACCGGCAAAGAGCTTGAAGTGGCGGAGATCGCCGCGCAGGCGGCACACGGTTCCGCCGCCGCGGAAGTGTTTCAGGACTTCGGACGCGATCTGGGACGCGTGTTGCGCATCCAACTTGCCGCATTCGCTCCTCAGGTTGCGGTGCTTGGCGGGGGCATCGCGCAATCCGCGCATTTGTTTTTGCCGGCCGCGAAGAACGAGCTGCAAGGCGTGGCGCTGGAGTTGCGTATCGCGGAGCTTGGGGACAAAGCGCCGCTGGTGGGCGCAGGCGCAGCGTGGTTCAGATCCAAAGACGCGCGCCGAACTGAATCGGCGATCGCCACGAGCTAAAGACGAATCCCAGACGGGAAGTTAAGACGAACCAGCGCCTGATCGGATCTACTTTGCGCTTTCGGCAGGCTGATCGGACGCTTTGCGTTCTTCCGGCAGCCGATAGATGATCTCGCCCGGCTTGGCGTAGTGCAACTGTTCGCGCGCCTCGTGCTCGATGGCGTTGGGATCGTTCTTGAGCCGATCCACATGATCGCGCAGATGCGCGTTCTCCTGCTGCAGGTCCTGTATCTCCTGGCGCAGTTGGCGATCCTGGATTTGTTGTTGCCGCCATGCGGACAGACCGTGCTTGCCGTTCACCACGCCCCAGCCGAACAGCAGAATCAGGGCCACAGCCACGGAGGTTGCGGCTGGGCGCCAGATGGACTGAGCTACGCCCAATGCGCGCTCGCGCAATGCGGCGATATCCACGCCTTCGCCCAATTCTTGTGGTTCTACTTTGGTGTCCTGCATTGGGCCCGAATGGCTCCCCCATTCTCAGTGAACGCGCCCAGATAAGCGTGGGTCAAGCGATCGCAGACAAGAAGAGTCGAAGAGGAATCTAGCTTGGCAAATCACCGGCGTAACACGACGCGCGCCGTACACTGTCGCTATGCCCGAGGAAGCGAACTTCGCGCGCATCGTGTTCACCACCGCCTCCACCCCGGATGAAGCAAAGCGACTGGCGCGTGCGCTCGTGGAGGAACAACTCGCCGCCTGCGTCACGCTGATTCCTTCCGTTCGCTCCATCTACCGGTGGGAGGGAAAGGTCGAAGACTCGACGGAATCGTTACTGATGATCAAGACCAGCGTGGAGCAGTTGGCCGCTCTCGAAGCGCGACTCCACGAGCTGCATAGCTATGACACGCCCGAGTTCCTGGCGCTGCGCGTCGAAGCCGGCAGCCTAGGATATCTCGACTGGATGCTGGAGAATCTGGGGCGGCGCGAGCCCTGAACGCGAGCCGCATTCGCTTCGGACCATCTGGTATTCTGAACTTTTGCAGTCATGCATTGGTTAATGATTGCTTTTCTTGTTTCGCTCTGTGCGCTCCTGCTTGCCGCGGGAGGGGTGGCGCGCCATATCTGGCTGCATCGTGCGAAACTTCGCAAGCCCGATGCTCCGCCGAGCCTGCGGGCAAGAGAAGACGGGGATCTCGAGCCAGAGCCGTAAAGGGGATTCAGTACAGCAGCAGGCGGCGCGCTCTGCGCAGAGCCTATCTCTGAAAGGACTACCGAGTTTCGTGAGCAACGAGAAGTCAGCCGTAGGCAGCACTCAGGCAGTAACCGACATTTCCATCGCGCACAGCCCTGATTCCGATGACGCCTTTATGTTTTACGGGCTCGCGACCAACAAGGTGCGCGTGCCCGGCTATCGGTTCACGCACACGCTCTCCGATATCGAGAAGCTGAATCGGCGCGCGCGCGAGGAAGCGTTCTATGACGTCACGGCGGTCAGCTTTCATGCCTATCCGTACATCCAGGACAACTATGCCCTGATGAGCTGCGGCGGGAGCGTAGGCGAGGGCTATGGGCCCATGGTGGTCGCGAATCGGCATATGAGCTACGCCGATCTCAAGCGCGTGCGCGTCGCTGTTCCAGGCAGGCTGACCACAGCATTCCTGGCGCTGAAGATCTTCGATCCTGTGATCGAGACCGAGGTCGTGCCCTTCGACCAGATCATTCCCGAGATCCTCTCCGGAAAGTACGAAGCCGGCCTCATTATTCATGAGGGACAACTCACCTACGCATCGAGCGGACTCCATCGCGTAGTCGATCTCGGCGTGTGGTGGCGCGAACAGACGGGGCTTGTGCTTCCGCTGGGCGGCAACGCCATCCGGCGCTCCCTGGGCGCCGAGCAGCACAGCATCGTCACCAAGGCCCTGCGCGACAGCATTCAGCATGCGTTGGATCATCGCGAGCAAGCGCTGGAGTATGCGATGCAGTTTGCCCGCGATCTCGACGCGACCATGGCCAACCGCTTCGTGAGCATGTATGTGAACGATCGCACTCTCGACTATGGCGCCGACGGCCGCGAGGCGATTCGCAAGCTGCTCGAAATCGGGCACGAGCAGGGCATCATTCCGATCAAGCCGCAGGTGGATTTCGTCGACTGAATCGAGTTTCGGGCAGCGCTCGAGGGGCTCAATCAGGATTCGATCGGGGCTGTCCGCGCACTTTCGGGTAGGCGGCGTTACGCTTGTACCCTAAATTTCAGGCTACATTTGCCGATGCATCCAGTTTGAGGACTGTTAGATGCTGACCGAGTCTCAGCCTGAAATTTTGCTGGCTACACACGATTCATCGCTATCGGACGCTCTAGGGCCGGTGCTCACCGCAACCGGCGCAAGCGTAGCCGTGGTCGATTCAGGCGAGAAGATCCTGGCGGCAATGGCCGCATCTCCCTCGCCCGCTCTGGCCCTGCTTGACGCCAAGCTTCCCCACGTCAACATCGAACAGGTTCTGGCCACGGCGCGCGCCGCCAACAGCACGAACCGGTATCCGCTGGTGCTGCTCTCCGATACCGTGTCCAACGATTGGCATCGGCGTTTGAGCGAGGGCGTGATCGACGATCTGATTCCTCGATCGGTCCAGAATCCGCACTGGCGCCTGCGATTAGACATGGTGCTTCGCCAGTGCCATCGCCTGCTCGAACTCGATCGTTTGCGCGAGGCTTCGCAGCTAAGCGAACAGTTCGACGCAACGCTCGGCATTTACAACCGGACAGCGCTTCTCAATATGCTGTTCCGCGAGACCGATCGGGTGCAGCGGATGAAAACCCCGCTCAGTCTGCTGCTGTTCGAGATCGACGACTTAGACGGCTTGAGGTCTCAACGCGGCCGTAGTTCCACAGACACGCTGCTACGCGCAATCGTCGAGCGGACGACACGGCTGCTGCGCAGCTACGACACCTTCGGACGCGAAGGGCAGCATCAGTTCCTTGCGATTCTGCCAGGCTGCAGCACGATCAACGCCACAATTCTGGCTGAACGAATTCGCATGGAAGTCTTTTCGCCGTCCTTCCAGTGCGCCGGCGAAACCGTCCGCCTGTCCGCCTGCTTCGGCATCGCATCCAGCCAGGGCCGATCGCCGGTCGTGGTGCTTCGAGAGGCTGAGGCGGCGCTGCAAAGGGCACAGGCGGCAGGCCCCGAATCGATCCTGAACTTCACCAATGGCAAGGGCCCAGAAACCGACCCGGCGGGATTCCTCTCCGACGTTCGCGCAGCGGCGAGTCCCATTAATCAATAAAATCCGCCCAATAAAAATCGCTGGGTCAGGTCCTGGCTTCTTCCGCCACTTCGCTTGGCGCCTGATGCGCTTCCTGATCCGCTTCCTGGTTCGCTTCAAGGAACTCCTGAAACACTTCATTCGAGAGCAGCCGTCCGCGCGCCGTCAGCTTTACAGTTTTGCCGTCGGCCGTCACCAGGCCTGATTCGGCCAGGCGCTGAACCATCTCCAGAGTCGCGTTCACAATGGCCGCGCCAAACTCGCGCTTCAGCGCCGCGAGCTTCACGCCACTGTTCAGACGCAATCCCAGAAACCAGGCTTCCTCATATTGGCGCTCGGGCGAGAGCCATGCGGTCTCCACCGCCTGCGGACCGGCGAGATACTCCTTGAGGTCGTCAGTCGTCTTCGAACGCAGAACGTAGCGAGTCGCTTTGCGCCGAGCGCCTTTGGCCGAATCTTCCGTGGCCAGCAGCGAAGACGAAGCATCGAGCCCTAACCCAAGATAGGGACGGCGCTCCCAATAGCGAAGGTTGTGTTCCGACTTGTAGCCCCGGCGCGCGAAGTTCGATATCTCGTACTGGCGGAGGCCGGCTTTTTCAAGGCGCGCAATCGCCGTCTCATACATCTGCGCAATGGCGTCGTCTGTGGGGACCTGCTCTGCGTAATAGCGCGCCCCGCCGCCCAGCAGTTCCCTGCCCAGCCGCGACTCCTCATCCACCTCGAGCATGTAGACGCTCGCATGCGGAACGCCCGTTTCCAGCAGCACCCCGACGGACTCCTCCCAGGACGCGAAAGTTTGTCCGGCAAGGCCGGCGATCAAATCGACATTGAGGTTAGCAATGCCCGCAGCGCGCAAGCGGCGAAGATCATCCAGAACGGCGACTCTGTTATGCAGCCGGCCGCTGACCTGCGCCTCGCGGTCGACGAAGGACTGCACGCCCAGGCTCACGCGATTGGCGCCCGCGCGTGCAAGTGCTTCCAGTGTTGGGTCGCTCAATTGCCCCGGAGCGCACTCGACGGTGATCTCGGCGCCATCTTCAAGATGAAACTCAGCTCGGATTGCCGCGAAGAGCCTGTCGATCAGCTCCGGCTCCAGAAGACTGGGCGTCCCTCCGCCGAGATAGATTGTGTCTACCGAGCGCGGCAGCTCGACGCCCATATCGTCGGCCCACGCGCCGCCATTGCGCATGTCCTCGATTAAGCGATCAACGTAGCGCCCGTGTTCGCCGGCCGGATAGACCCCCGAGGCGAAGTTGCAGTACGTGCACTTCGAGCGGCAAAACGGAATCGAAATGTACAGGCCGAGCCTTTTGCCCTTTGCATCCGCCATATATAGATTCTTTCACGATCTTTCCCTGGGTTCTAGCCTCCCGCTGCTCGATGGATACCAGCGGCCATTGTTGTGGGTCTCGTAAATACTGACCCCAGCCACGAAAAGGCCCACGAGAAAGGTGATCGGGGCGATCGTTCCATGCCAGAGACCAGCCCAGAACCCTGCGGAGGCGTTACCCAACACCTTATATTCCGAATTCGATCAGCAACGGCCAGAATGTTTTCCATGGTGCGAAAAAGCATATCCGGCGCCTCAAGGGCACGCAAATTGCTTGTCTCATGTGCGGCTGGCTAATGGGGCGGGCTGCTACGTCATGCCAGAATTGAAGAAGGAGGCCCGGATTGAAAGCGTGGCCGATTCTGGGCATTTTGATTGTCCAAGCTGTTCTCTGTCTTGCGCACTGGTTTCTCTATCTCACGCTGATTGCGTTCTGGCTGCTGACTCCGGCGGCTACATCCGCAGCCAAAGTCGCGCTGATCTGCCTGTCGTTCCTGTTTATGGCTGCGGCTCTGCTGGGATTTCGCTTCACCAATTGGGTGGTCGCTTTCTTCTATCAGGTCGCGGCGATTTGGCTGGGCCTCTTCAACTTTCTCGTCGTCGCGGCATGCACGGCTTGGATTATCGACTTTGCCCTTCGCCTGCTGGTTACTGACGCCACCCGCCTTCACAGCCGCCCCGAGATCGCAGCCATCCTTTTTGCCGTCGCCTTGGCGACCGCACTCTACGGAATCCTGAACGCCAAGGTGATTCGCATTCGCCGCGTGCCGGTCACGCTGGAGCGTCTGCCCGATTCCTGGCGCGGACGAACCGCGCTGCTCATCAGCGATATTCATCTAGGCAACATCAACGGCATTCGCTTTGCCCGGCGCATCACGTCTTTGGCACAGCGCCTGAAGCCCGATATTGTCTTCATTCCCGGCGACCTGTTTGATGGGACCAAAGCCGACCCTGCACAGATTGCCGCGCCGTTCTTCGAGCTGGCGCCGCCGTTGGGCGTCTTTTTTGCATCGGGCAATCACGAGGAACTTGGCGGATCGACGCATTACAGCGAAGCGCTCAAGCTTGCCGGCTTTCGCGTTCTCGACACCGAATGCACCACCGTGGACGGATTGCGCATCCTCGGCGTGCCCTATGAGGTCTCAAATTATCCCATCCGCCTGAGCCAATTCCTCACTCGCTTTCGCTTGAGCGAGGACGCGGCCAGCATCCTGCTGCAACATGTGCCCACGCGGCTGCCGATCGTGGAACAGGCTGGCGTTAGCCTGCAACTGAGCGGGCATACGCACGGCGGCCAGGTCTTCCCTTTCTCCTGGATCACGCGCCGCGCCTTCGGCAAATTCACCTACGGCCTGCAGCGTTTTGGCGCATTGCAGGTCATTACTTCGAGCGGCGTGGGAACCTGGGGTCCGCCCATGCGCGTGGGAACACACCCCGAAGTAGTCTTGATCACCTTCCAGTAGAAGTGTTTTGATAGTCCTTCTGTTTTTTTGAATCGCGTTTCGATTTGAAAAGAGGCCGGACTATGCGCATTTGCAAGACTCTCTCTTTCATTCTGCTTGCTGCGGCCAGCGCCACGGCGCAGCAGGCAGGCCAAGGCTCATCCCAAAACAACGGTCCGGACCTCAACTTTCCGACGGTTCTTTATGGCGTGGCCTACTACAACGAGTACATGCCTGGCGACCAGGCCGCGCGCCTCGACAAGGACGTGGCCCTGATGAAGGCCGCCGGGTTGAACGTCGTGCGCATGGGCGAGTCAACGTGGAGCCTGTGGGAACCGGAAGACGGCAAGTTCGACTACGCGTGGATGGACCGCGTGGTTGACGCGATGGGCAAGGCGGGGATCAAGGTGATTCTTGGCACGCCGACGTACGCGATACCCGCGTGGATGGCGCATCAACATCCTGAGATCTTTGCTGACCGCATTCCACCGGGGCCGTTCGGCGGCAAACCGGTGTCGAGCACGTATGGCCTGCGGCAGAACATGGACACCGATTCCCCCGCGTACCGCTTTTACGCCGAGCGGCTAGTCCGCCACATCGTTGCGCACTACAAAGACAATCCAACCGTAATCGGTTGGCAGCTCGATAACGAGACATCGAGCTATGAGGCGGCGAACCCGGATGTCTTCATCGGCTTTCAGCATTATCTCGAGAAGAAGTTCGGAACGCCCGAGGCCTTGAGCAAGGCATGGTTCCTGAACTACTGGGGCGAAAACCTGCACACCTGGGAAGATCTGCCGAAGCGGGACGGGACTATCTCGACTGGCTACAAGCTAGAGTGGTCGCGCTGGAGCCAGATGCGCGTCACCGACTTTCTGCACTGGCAGGCGGAGTTGGTGCGCGAGTGCGCTGGACCGCGCCAGTTCGTCACCACGGACTACGGCGGCATGATGAGGCGCGACGTGAACGAAGGAGCGGTGGCCGATTCGCTCGATGTCGTCGCGGTCAACATCTACCACACGACGCAGGACCACTACGACGGCTCATTTCAGGCGTTGCAGAGCGATTTCAGCCGGTCGCTGAAGCATACGAATTTTCTGGTGACTGAGACCAACGCGCAGACGATCGGATGGACCTCGCAGGGCCAGTTTCCTCCGTATGACGGGCAACTGCGCGAGGACGTATACACCTATCTGGCCAACGGCGCCAACATGGTGGAGTACTGGCACTGGGCGTCGATCGCCGCAAACCAGGAGACGTATTGGAAGGGCATCCTGTCGCACGATCTGGAGCCGAACCGCGAATACGCCGAGATGAGCCGCACGGCGCATGAACTGGAAAAGATCGGGCCGCATCTGGTCGGCTTGAAGATTCACAACGACGTTGCGATTTTGTGGAGCCGCGATTCAGCGAACGCCATCAGCTTTATGCCTTATGGCGGCGGCGTGCCGGCGCGGAGCTGGACGCACGAGCCGGACGGATACGCGTCCGTGGTGCAGCAGATGCATCACGCGCTCTATGACCTCAACGTGGGCGCGGACTTCGTATTTCCGGAGACAGCGGATTTCTCGCAATACAAGCTGCTGATCGTTCCTGTCCTCTACATCTCCGACGACGCGCTGCTGCAGAGGATCTCCGACTATGTAAAGAACGGCGGCCACGTGGTGATGACGTTCAAGAGCGGATTCGCCAATGAGAACTCAGCGGTGCGCTGGGTGCGGGCGCCAGGGCCGCTACGCGAGGCGGCCGGCATCAGCTATCAGGAGTTCTCCAGCCTCGAGCAGCCTCTCAGCTTGAAGGACGATCCCTTTCACGTCGGCGCGGACGCCAACAAAGTCGAATACTGGAGCGAGTTTCTGATGCCGGAACATGCAAAAGCGCTCGCGTATTACGACCATCCCTTCTTCGGCAAATGGCCCGCGATTACGGAGAATCAGTTTGGCTCGGGCACGTTGCTCTATGAAGGAACGTACCTCTCCGATCCTCTGCAGACCGCGATTCTGAAGCACGCCCTCGATCAGTCCGGATTAACCAGCGGCGATCAAACCGCTCCTGCAGGCGTTCACGTGCAGCATGGCGTAAATCGCACAGGCAAGCGCGTGCATTACTACTTCAACTACTCTTCGAGCGAAGTCAAAGTGGCTTACGCCTACGGCGCCGGCTCGAATCTTCTGGACGGAAAGCCTGCGGCAAATGGTCAGGAACTGACGCTTGCGCCATGGGACCTGGCAATCGTCGAGGAGCGCTAAGAAACAGCACAAATGCGTCCAAGGATGCAGAAATCTTAAGATTTCTGCATTGCCCTGCTGTACGGCGCCGCTGATAGGATTGCTTGTTTGCTCAAACGTTTAAGTGAGGCCATTGAATGAAGTCTCTTCGCTGCTCCCTTTGCAATTTCAGGGTGATCTTTTTTGCGCTGCCGGCTCTCCTTTTTGTTTGCGGCGTCAGTCAGAGCGACGCACAACACCATCAGCAACCGCCGGCGCCAACCGGCCCGTGGATGAACGCCAGCTTGTCGCCGGACGAGCGCGCGGACCTTGTGCTGAAAGAGATGACGCTCGATGAAAAGATCGCGCTGCTGCACGGCGTAGGCATGCCGACCGATGATCCGGTCACGCCCGAGAATGCGGCTTCGAATCGCGGCGTTGGCTACGCTGTCGGCGTGCCGCGGCTGGGCATTCCCGGCATCGACATGAGCGACGCCGCGTACGGCGTGCGGTCGAGCGGCGTGAACGGCCGTTACTCCACGGCGTTGCCCGCCAATGTGGCCGCGGCCGCAAGCTGGGATCCCGAAACGGCGTTCGAGTACGGCGCACTCATCGGGCGCGAGTTGCGCGCGCAGGGCTTCAACATGACGCTGGGCGGCGGCGTGGATATCACGCGCGACCCGCGCAATGGTCGCACATTCGAGTATCTCGGAGAAGACCCGGTGCTGGCCGGAACGCTGGTCGCCAAGCTCATTGAGGGCACGCAGTCCGAGCACGTGATCGGCGACATCAAGCACTACGCGCTCAATGACCAAGAGAGCGGACGCAACTCGGTCAACGTGAATATCGGCAAGCGCGCTATGCGCGAGAGCGATCTGCTCGCCTTTGAGATCGGCGTAGAGAAGGGCCATCCGGCGGCGGTGATGTGCTCTTATAACCGCGTCAATGGGGACTTTGCTTGCGAGAACAAATACCTGCTCAGCGATGTGCTGAAGAAGGACTGGAAGTTTCCGGGATTTGTCGTGTCCGACTGGGGCGGCACGCACTCGACGGAAAAGGCGTCGGCCGCGGGCCTCGACAACGAACAACCAGGCAAGTTTTTCTACAGCGACAAGTTCAAAGCCGCCGTTGAGGCGGGCACAATTTCACAGGCGGAGCTGGATGAGCATGTGCATCGCATCCTGCGCTCCATGTTCGCTGCAGGCGTGATCGATTATCCACGGCAACGCTCCGTGATTGATCCGTTCGCGGGATTCGCAGTCTCGCGCAAGATCGAAGAGGGCGGCATTGTGCTGTTGAAGAACGAGCGCGCTGCTCTTCCGCTCAATCCCGCGAAATTGCATACGATCGCCGTCATCGGTTCGCACGCGGATGTGGGCATGATCTCCGGCGGGGGCTCGGCGCAGGTCGATCCCATCGGCGGCAACGCGATCATGCCGCCAGGCAAAGGCGCAACGCACTGGCAGGAAGAGATCTGGTTCCCGACTTCGCCGTTGAAGGCGATTCAGGCGCGCGCGCCGAATGCGAATGTCAAGTACGATCCGGGCACTGATCCGGCTGCGGCTGCGGCTGCGGCGAAGGGCGCGGATGTCGCCATCGTGTTCGCCTACATGTGGGCGAGCGAGGGCATGGACTTGCCAAGCCTGACGTTGCCGCATGACCAGGATGCTGTGATCGCCGCGGTTGCAGCGGCGAATCCGCACACAATCGTGGTGCTTGAGACCGGCAATCCGGTCACGATGCCCTGGGTCAGTGCGCCTGCGGCGATTCTCGAAGCGTGGTTCGGCGGCAACGATGGCGCCGAGGCGCTGGGCAATGTGCTGTTCGGAAGCGTCAATCCGACCGGTAAGCTGCCAAATACGTTCCCCAAGAGCGAAGCGGACCTTCCGCATCCGACGCTTACGATGCCACCGCCGGAATCCGAACATTTCTCTGGTCCGGTTTCGCCTGAACAACGCGCAGCTGGTCTGCCGCCGTTCCAGGTCACGTACGACGAAGGTTTGAAGGTCGGCTACAAGTGGTACGAGGCTGAGAAGAAGCCGGTGCTGTTCCCGTTTGGCTTTGGGCTTTCTTACACCACGTACCGCTACTCGGGCTTACAGGTCGCGCCGGGTGAGACAGTGAAGGCGACATTCACGGTTGCGAACATCGGAGCGCGCGAGGGCACGGAGATTGCCGAGGTGTATGCGATGCTGCCGGACGCTGCAGGCGAGCCGTTCAAGCGCCTGGTGGGATTCACGCGAGTGAAGCTCGATGCGAAGCAGAAGCAGACTGTCACCGTCGACAT
>DATHNJ010000065.1:0-16771 GCA_035486155.1 Occallatibacter sp.
GGCCGAGCTGACTGTGGTTCGAGAGCTCTGGGTTGGCGCCAGAACATAGCTGATTGCGGCGAATGCGAGGAAGATCAGAGGCGCGATGGTCTGGCCTGGAAAGTCGCGCACGGCGAGATGCGAAAAGAATGCGCCGAGCCCGTCGAATGTGACGCCGGCATACGCCCATTCGCGCAGCGTGGGCCACTTTGCATAGAGAAGCACAGGCACGGCCAGCAGCTTAGCCACGCCAAGGATCGAACTCAGATACTCCGGATAGCCGAGCTGTCGCAGGATGGCGAGCGCGCCTTGTGCGTGCGTGATGTCGAATCCGCCGCCAGCGATCAGCCACGCCGCCAGCAGGCCCGTGAACAGCCAATACGCAATCTTTCGGTACATGGAAACCCTCTTGCTCTGCTGCTATGGCGCTTGAGAACGTCGCGCTTCCCAAGATTTGCATGTACGAATCAAACCTACAAGTAGACACAATTTATGCATGTACTATCATTTTGGATACTATGAAGCCGAAGACTGTCATTAAAACCGAGATCTCCGATGCGGATGCGCGACTGGTTGAGCAAACGATGGACATGCTGGGCGGCAAGTGGAAGGTGCTCATCCTCTGGCATCTGGGAATGGCGGGCGTGTGTCGTTTCGGCGAACTGCGCAGGAAGCTGCCGGAGATTACGCAGCGCACGCTGACGCTGCAGCTTCGCGAACTGGAGGCGGACGGCCTGGTTCATCGAACCGTGTATGCGGAGGTGCCCCCACACACCGATTACCGGCAAACTCCGCCTGCGCAAGACCTGACGGATGTCTACATGGCCCTGAAACGTTGGAGCCTTGCGCACCGCAGCTTGCTCACAGCGCGCGCAGCGAAATCTTCCCGCTAACCAAACAGATTCGCCAGCTCGGACATGTAAAAAGCCTCGTCGGCAAAGCGGAATGTCCCGTGATCGCGGACCTCGCGGGCGGCGTGAACGAAGGCCGTCAGCGCGGCGCGACTAAAGCCGGAGCCAATGCTGATGCGACGCACGCCAAGCTCACCTAATTGCTCCACGGTCAGCGGCGGAGCGCCTTTGATGCCCATGAGCACGTTGACCGGCTTGGTAACTGAAGCGCAGACGGTTCGAATGTCTTCGGGCTTTGTGATGCCCGGCGCATACAAAACCTCGGCGCCGGCTTTTTCATACGCCTGCAGGCGGCGGATGGTGTCGTCGAGGTCGGGGCGTCCGTGCAGGTAATTCTCCGCGCGGGCTACGAACATGAAGGGAAACGGCAGCGCCCGCGCCGCATTCGCAGCCGCCGCAACGCGCTCCACGGCCTGATCGAATGCGTAGATCGGATTCGCTTCATCGCCCGTTGCGTCCTCGATCGATCCTCCTACAAGGCCAACAGACGCTGCGAGCCGAATGGCCTCAGCCGCATCTTCAGGCGCGTGGCCATAGCCATTCTCGAGATCGGCGGCAACGGGGAGATGCGTCGCCTCCACAATGGATTTTGCATTGGCGAGCGCTTCGTCGCGCGTGACGCTGGCTGTGCCATCACGACGGCCGAGCACGAAGGCCAACCCTGCGCTTGTGGTGGAGAGCGCCGAAAAACCGAGGCCGGTCAAGATCCGCGCAGTTCCAGCGTCCCATGGGTTGGCGATCACGAACGCTTCGCGCCGCTGGTGGAGCGCCTGAAACGCTGCTGCTTTTTCTGCTTGGGTCGGCATAGGTTTCCTCTTAGCGATGCGTGTAAAACGGCAGTACGATCAGCGCAGCGAAAGCCATGGCGGCCAGCATCGCGGCCCCAATAATGCAGTAGATCAAGACAAGATTCGGGCTTTTTGCGGGCTGATCGTCTTCGGTCTTTCCGAGCTCATGCTGCGCATCGCTATTCATATTTGAGCGCATCTACGGGGTCCATTTGGGCCGCGCGCGTAGCAGGCACCGTGCCGAAGATGACGCCAACCAGAGTCGCGGCGGTGAGGGCAATAATAATCGACCACGGCGAGACGGGCAGAGCGTAGTCGGTGAAAAATCGGATCGACAGGGGAATCGCGAGACCCACCAACACGCCCGCGATGCCGCCGGTGAGCGAAATAATCACCGCCTCGGCGAGAAACTGCAGCTTGATCTCGCGATAAGTAGCGCCCAGAGCCTTGCGAATGCCAATTTCGCGGATACGCGCGCGGACATTGGCCAGCATGATGTTCATGATGCCCACGCCGCCCACTGCAAGCGTGATGGCTGAAACCAGCACCAGCACAGCTGTAAGGGCGTTGGCTATCTCCGCGGCGTAGGTCAGCACCTCGGTCAGCGTCTGCGGATTGTAGACCGATCCTGCGCGGTGCCGCGACTGGATGATGCGCTTGATTTCCCTGGCGCCCTCGGGCACCTCGTTCATCGTGCGCATGGAGAAGTAAATCTGCTTCACGCTTTCGGTTCCGCTGAAAACGCGCCCAACCGAATACGGGATCAAAATCGTCTGGTCGGCGATCTCCGACTGCCCCATGTCATCGACGCTCTCTTTGAAGATGCCAATGATGGTGAAGGGAATGCCATAAACCTCGAACGTCTGCCCCAGTGCGGCCGGGGAACTTCCGAATCGCTCACGCGCGAAAGGCTCTGTCACCACGGCGCACCTGGCGTGGGTTTCATCGTCGATCTCGTCGAAGAAGCGACCGTAAGGCACCAGCAGGTTGCGAATATTGCGATACTGCGGGCTGACGCCCAGGACCAGCGTGTCCTTGACCACTCCTCCGCCGAAGCTGATGCGCGTATGCAGTTGGAGGATGGGCGAGGAATAGACAACGCCGGGCAACTGCGCGTCGACCGCCTTTTCGTCCTCTCGGGTCAAAGAGTCGTTGTACATCACGCGCTCTGCCCCGGTTGCGCCGCCGCCGGAGTATTCAATTTCGACGGAGTTGGTTCCAATCTTCTGCAGCGTGTCGAGAACGTACTGCTTGCCCTTCATTCCGATGGTGACGACAAGAATGACAGAAGCCGTGCCGATGACCATCCCCAGCGCAGTGAGGGCAAAGCGCAGCTTGGAAGTGCGGAAGCTATCCAGAGCGAGCTTGAGGATCTCGCTCATCATCATGGTGCGGCGGGCGCTCAGAAGCGTCTGCTGGAAAGCGGCCTGACGGGCTTGTTGGACTGGGTTCATGAATGCCTAACTAAAAGATGCACGGAGCGGCCCAGCCGCTGCCGATAATCTCACCGGTTGGGTAGCGAGGCCTCTATCGCCTCGTCACCCACGAACGAAGAGCTGCTCGTGGGAACCGCTACTTTCCATCATATTTCTCCAGCCAGAGCAACTCCTCGCGCAGTTTGATGTAGCCGTGCCATGGATTCTTGTCCAAACTGTGCCCTTCGCCTGGGAAGACCAGGAACGCGTGCGGCACGCCCAACGTCTGCAGCGCCCGCTCCATGGTTTCGCCTTCGAGATAGCTGACGCGGATATCCGAGCCGCCCTGCACCAGGTGCGTTGGTGTTTTGACTTTGTCAAAGCGGAAAAGGGCTGCTTCGCTTTGATAAAGATCGGGATTTTGCCAGGGTTGGCCTCCGAGGTACCAGGCATCGTCCCAGGTTTCGTCGTCGTTGCCCCAGTTGGCGGCGTGCTCCACCGCTCCGGCGCCGGTAACAGCGGAGCGAAAACGCGTGGTCTGGGTGATGAGCCAGTTGGTCATGTAGCCGCCGTAGCTGTAGCCGCCGATGGCCAGATGATCCGGATCGGCGTAGCCGTCCTTCACAAGCGCGTCGACGCCGGTGAGAATGTCGCGGCCGGGTTTGGAGACAAGATGCGGCTCGATCTCCAGCATGAAGTCGTCGCCGTAGCCGGACGAGCCGCGATAGTTGGGGCGGAAGACCAGCCAGCCGCGATCGGCGGCGAGCGTGGCCCAGTCGTACCAGTCGGCGCCGAAGCGGTCGCCGTCGGCATCGGCGGGGCCGCCGTGAATCAGAGTCAGCATGCGCAGATGCCTGGCGCCCTTCTTGCCCGGCGGAAAGATAAGGACACCTTCGACTGTGCGGCCGTCATCCGATTTCCATGTATACGGCTGCCATTCCGGTTGTGCGCGCCGGGTAAAGATGGTGTTGAGGCTCGTCAGCGGCTGCAATTGATCGGGATGCAGCGGGTCGGCGGCGATGTAGGCCTGCGCCGGCTCGTTGATCTCCGAATGCCGCACAAGAATGGCCCCGGACTTTTGCGCGGACTCCAGGCCCGCATAGCTTCCTGGACGGCCTGGCAATTTGGTTGCTTTGTCTCCTTCGACGAGATAGAGCTGCGTCTCTGTGCCTTTGAGTCCCAGGGCGATCTCGCGCCCGTCGGGCAATAACGCAAATTGATCGAACGAGCCGTCGAAGCTTGCGCCCAGTCGCTCAGGCTTAGTGTTCTCGGACTTCGCGTTTTGGGGATCGATGCGATAGAGGCGTCCCTGCACATCGCGGTAAGGGCCTTCGAGCGATCCGGCCGCGGCGGGCACAACAAAGTAAAGCCATCGATTGTCTGGCGACCATGCGATCTTAGATTCGAGGGCCTGATTATGCGTGAGCTGCCGTGCTTCGCCTCCACCGGCGCCGACCAGATAAATTTCGAAATCGGCTGGATTCTCGGTGCGGCGATGAACGGGACCGGTCAGAAACGCCAGAGATTTGCCATCTGGCGATGCGGCGATTTCATCAATGGCGAGCGCGTTCTTGGCCAGCGGGCTTGCGCCGATTGGCAGCGTCGATGAAGGGATGGTGTCGGCGCGGCCTTTGGCGGCTTTGGCCGCGGCTGAGCCGTTAGGCAACGGATTGGCGAGCGCGCTGGCGATGGCCGGCGCCACCTCCATCTTGACGAGCAGATCGCCGCGATTCTGCTCCCGCCAGCGAGTCACGTCCTGCCACTCGGAGGTATGCGCTTCTTCCTCCTCGTGCTCAAGCGGCTGCTGGATGGAGAAATAAATCGCGGAGCTGTCCGCCGACCATGCGAACGTGTGCGCGTCGAGTTTCTCGGCGTAGAGGGACAACGCTTCGCCTCCTGCAGCAGAGATGATCCAGATGCGCTTGGGCTTGCTCGCGTCGGCGCCGGAATCGTTAGAGCCATCGTCGCCGAGGATCGAACGGTCTGAGAGGAAGGCGATCCACTTGCCGTCGGGGCTCCAATGCGGCTCATCTTCATCCGCCGAATGGGTCAACGGGCGCAATCCGTTTTGCGCATTCCAGAGCCACAGGTCATGGCGATACACGCTGTTCTTCCAATCGGGCGCGTCGGTGGCGATCACGGCGGAGGCGCCGTCCGGCGAGAGCTGCGCGTCGGAGATGTCGGTCGTGTTGAGAAACTCATCCAGCGTGATGGTGGGCTTTGCCGACTGGGCCGATGTCGCGATGGGTGGGAGAGACACGCAAAGAAACAGCGCAAGCAGACGTTCTTTTGAGTGCATATCAGCACTATACCTGCGCAAAAACGATGCGCCGGAATCAAAAATGCGCCGTAGTCGAAAGATTTTTGTCTGCGAATCTGGTCGCTGGAAGTTCTGCCTGCGAGAATCAGGAACGACATGATCAAGCTCGATGCGCACCAGCATTTCTGGAACTACTCGCCGGTCGAGTACGAATGGATCGATGCGTCGATGGCTGCGTTGCAGCGCGATTTTCTGCCGCACGATCTGAAGCCGCTGCTCGATCAGAGTGACATGGATGGTTCGATCGCAGTGCAGGCGCGGCAGAGCCTTGATGAGACGCGCTGGCTGCTCGAACTCGCTGCACAAAACAACTTCGTCAAGGGAGTGGTTGGCTGGGTTGATCTGTGCTCGCCTCACGTTGAGGAGCAGCTAAGCGAATTCGCCGACAACGAGAAGCTTGTCGGCATGCGTCACGTGGTGCAGGGCGAGCCCGACGATCGGTTCATGCTGCGCCCGGAGTTCCAGCGCGGCATCGCGCGGCTGGCGAAGTTCGGATTGACGTACGATCTGCTGCTCTTTCCGCGTCATCTCCCGGTAGCCGTCGAATTGGTTCGCGAATTTCCTGAGCAGAGGTTTGTTCTCGATCACATCGCCAAGCCGGCGATCGCGGATGGCCTCGCTGAACCGCAACGCCGGTCACGTTTCGAGTCCTGGTCGCGCGATATGCGTGAACTGGCGAAGTTCGCGAATGTGTCGTGCAAACTCTCTGGCATGGTGACAGAGGCGCGTTGGGGGAAGTGGACGCAGGAAGATTTTCTTCCCTATCTCGACGCCGTGCTCGAAGCGTTCGGGCCTTCGCGGCTGATGATCGGATCGGACTGGCCCGTGTGCACGGTCTCAGCCCATTATGCGCAGACGATGGAGATTGTTTTTCGCTTTATCGAGAAACTCAATGCGGCGGAGCAGGATGAAATTCTTGGCGGCAATTGCGCACGCGTGTATGGCGTTGCGAACTAGCGGTTGGCGTGATCGCGAGCCGCCAAACCACACATTGCACTTGACTTACACGGGTAAATTTGGTATAATACTAAAGCGTCCTTTGACGCGAATCTATCTTAGGAGAGACCTTTCATGCTGCAAAACGAAACGCCCCTCGCACGCTTCTTTCACAACTTCGAACGGCTGAATGCAGGCGATGACATTCCGGCTCAAGTCGCCCAATTCGCAGATATGTTCATCGCCGCCAATCCTCAAGGCGCGCAATGCATCCGCGCAGAGGACTTCGCTCGCGCCTTGCCTAAACGCATTCAGCTCGTGCAGAGTCTCGGCGGCCAGTCAACGTCTCTGGTTTCAGTTTCCGAAACCAAGCTTGACGAGCGCTTTGCGATGGCCGAGACGCGCTGGCGCATGACCTTCCGTCGTGAAGGCGCGCCTGCACGGGAAGCGCTGGCCGATTCTCTCTACATCCTCGACATGGGCGGCGAGACGCCCAAGATTGTCTTCTATCTCGCACACCAGGAGTTCATAGCGATGCTCAAGAGCAACGGCATTCTGGCGTGCTAAACAGTCGTCGTTGTTCTGACGTTCTAGTGAACGCTTGCCGAAACGCCGGGCGCATGAAGATAACGGCCGGCGAATTCGAGAAACGTAGGCCAGTTCGGCGCAGGCGTGTGTCCTGCGCTGTGCTGGCGGAATGCAATGTCGCCATCAATGAGCGCGGTTTCGATGGGCGGGAAGATCGTCGTTCCCAGATCTTTTTTACCGAGCAATTTGTAGACGGGCCCTGCGCCGGAGGCTGCGAGAAACATGCCTTTCGCATCGACCCAGCCATCGCCATCGGTGGCGCCGCCGCTGATGAAAACAGGACGCGGCGCGCAGAGCGCGATCAGTTCGTTGGCGTCGATAGGCAGATCGCCGGTATTTAAAGGACCGCCGTATTTCAGGAAGTTGCCTGCCATCCAGTGATAGGAGACTGCCGCAGTAATGTTGCCCACTTCTTCGCCGAAGATGTGGCGCCAAAGCTTGGCGCCGGCTTCGCCCGAAGAGCTGATGTAGCCGATGGCGAAACGCGGATCGTAGGCCATGGCGACAAGCGAAGCTTTGCCGTAGCGCGAGTGGCCTTCGATGCCCACCTGCTTGGCGTCTACATCTTTGTCGGTTTCGAAGTAGTCGAGGCAGCGGCTGGCCCCCCATGCCCACGCTTTGAGTGCGCCCCAGTCGTCGAGCTTGCGCGGCTGGCCTTTATTCGCAAGACCGATGATGCCCTGCGTCAGCCCCGCGCCGTTGTCCGGCTGTACGCTGGTCGGGATGTACTCGGCATAGCCCCAGCCGCGCGCAAGAACCTGCTGCTGCCATGTGGGGCCATTGCCGTTCATCGCGGCGAACTGCGGGAAGCGCTTGGCGATCATGGCCATGACTTCTTTGCTCAAACCAAGTTCAAGAATGACCGGAACGGGGTCCTTGGCGTCTGCTGGAGTCGTCAGCGTGAGTTCGATGTTGACCGTGATCTTGGGATCGGCGGAGTTGTCGACGTGCCCGACTAAGGTCTTGGTCAGAATCGGGACGTCCCCATTCTTCTCGCGGGCTGTGCTCACGACTTGCCATTGCACCTGGGGTAAGTTCGCAGGCGTCCGACCGTAAATTTCGCGATCAAACAGTTCGACGATCTCCGGACGGCGCTGATCCCACCACATCTTCGCATTGGTTACGGGCTTGCCGTCATTCAGCACTAGAGGGTCGGGAATCTTGGGATACACATCGGCTTTCGATTCATCGTAGTTGGCAGCATAGGGAGATTTGGGATCGCCGTCGGCGCCATGGCGCAGTTGCTTGATGCCGAGCTCGTCCGTTACGCGCTGATGATCTTTCTCAGATGCGGCCTGAATCGCCAATTCTTCTGGCGTTGGCGCGGGCGGCGCAGCAGGCGCAGGAGCGGGCGCGCTGGAAGAAGCATTCTGTGCGGCCTGGCTGAGCGCCGCATTGGAAGCAGCGACACAAAGAACAAAGACAAAGGGCCATGCGACGACGGTTCTCTTTACCGACATGCATCCTCTCAGGGGTCGATGGAAAGACTGCGTGATCGAACGGCCCCAAGACTATCGGTTGGCCCTGTTTGTGACAAGGGCGCCCTGATACGGCAAAGCCTAGCGGCCCAGCTATCGGCCTAGCCAATGCGCGAGCCGCGATCCTGTTCCGATCGGCGCGAAGGGCGACCGGCGGGCAAAGGTAAATCCGACTGAGTAGAGGGCATGCGGCGAGCAGTCGGTATAGACGCGGGTATAAGCGCCGTCCACCACCAGCCACGGACGGACCGTATACGAACCGCCGGTCAAGGCCGCGCCGTAACGGTCTGAAGTGCCGGGCTGCGCGCCGCCGTCGCTTTCCAGCATCCAGGCGAACTTCTTGGTCACGGCGACGCTCAGAGCCAGGCCGTACTGCGCGGCGCCCTCCTCGCCATGCGGCGAACCGGCAAGAATACCCACGGTGTTGAAGTCGAAGTGCGCGCGCCCAAAGTCGCGGCTGGCGATGAAGATCAGATTGTGGTCAGCGTATCCGCTGCCAAATCCTTTGGCAGGGTTGGCGGTAGCGTCCTTAATTCCATAGCTCAAAGCCAGCGCTGGAGTCCAATGACTCTGCTCGAGAAAACGGTAGCGCGCGCTGAACCACTGATCGGTGACGCCATGCACGGCCGCCTCGCCTCCTCCGCTTTGCACAATGGGACCAAGCATGCCCCAGCGCAGATCCATCTTGGGAGTGAGGCCATAGCGCATGCTCGATGGGAACAACGTCTGATCCACATCGTGTCCCATCGGCTGCCGCAGCCAGCCGGAGTCGAACTCCACCACGTTGCACTGCGTGGTCTGCGCGCTGGTCGACCAGTTGGGACGAGTGGGAGTGGCGGCGACCTCCGGCGCCAGGCAGGAATCGGAGGCCTGCGCCGGAGGATTCTGCACGACGGCTGCGGCGACAAACGCGGAGGTGGGGTTGACAACTGGAGTAGCGTCGGCGAATTCAGTCGGCCCCTGTGCAGATGCTATCGATTGCGCTATCGGCAGGGACAAAGCGATCAGAGTAAGAGTGAAGCGAGTTTTCATTACCAACCTCAGGCTGGCGGTCAAGCCGCGCGAACCTGATGGCTGAATCGGCTGTCATGAACGTTCCTTGATTCTGTCTGGGATTCTGTTTTGGAAAGAGACAAAAGAGGTGAATGACTCCGGTAAGGGATGAAGCGTGAAGAGATAGCACGAAGCTGTCGAAGAGGCTGGGACCAGCCGGGCGCGTTTCTTTCGCTGTGGCGTATTCGTCAAGTTTTTTCTATGCGTTGCCGATGACGGTCTTGTTGGGAGACCTCCGGAGTCACGGAAACAGAGCTTGCGTAAACTCGCATGGACCGGCCCGGAAACAGAGGAAGGAAACAATGTCCGTTGCCCATGACATGTCCATCGCCCGCAAATTTGCAGTGGCGTTCAGCTTGGTTTGCTGCCTTTGCCTAGGCTTGGGCGCCTATACGTTCATCACGCTGCGCGGCCTTGATGCGCGGAGCGAGGGAATCGGGGACGACGACTTCCCTTCCATGGTGCAACTCGCAACCATTCGAACCAACATCAACCAGGTGCGACGAGCGGACCTGGAGTTGTTGTTGTGCAAAGATCCAGCTTGCATCGCCAGTGAGCAGAACCTTCGGGCCAAGGGCATCGCCGGTTATCAGGAGGCGTGGAAGGTCTATCAGCCGTTTGTTACTTCTCCCGATGAGCGTCAACTCGCCGACAAGATCGCGTCAAATTTCTTGCAATATATGAACGCGAGCGACAAGGCGGTGGGACTACTCGCGGCCGGCAAGACCGGAGATGCGGTGGAGACGACTATGTCAGACTCCGCGCGTGGTCTATTCAGCGCCACCATGGATGCGGCCAGCGAAGATGCGGCGCTCAACGCATCGGAGGGCAAAAAGGATTCAAGCCAGTCCATCGCCGCAAGCCGTCGGGCCACATGGATCAACTTGTCGGCCAGTGCGCTGATTGTGGTTCTTTGCGCGTTGATTGGTTTTCTTCTCACACGCGTCATTGCGCCGCGTATCGCGGCCGCGAGCTCAGCTTTGCGCCGTTTTGCCGACAAGGATCTGACCGCGCACGCGGAAATCTCCGGAGCCGATGAGCTAGGACAGCTTGGCGAGGCGCTGAACACATGCGTGGGATCGATCCGCGAGGTTGTCGAGCAGGTGGCGCAGAGCGCGCAGACGCTTTCGTCGGCCACCGCCGAGATCAGCGCGCGCGCCGTGCAGACGGCAGGCAACGCCAACAACCAGACCAACAAGACCAACCAGATTGCCGCCGCCGCGCAGGAGATGACCGCCACCATCGGCGAGATCAGTCATAACGCAGAGAGCGCGGCACACTCCAGCCGTCTGTCGGCTGAGACCGCCGAACAGGGCGGCGAGGTCATGCAGGCCGCCGCATCCACCATGGAGAAGATCGCCGCCGCCTCGGGAACCGTGTCGGCGAAGATGACGTCGCTGGCGCAACGCTCCGAAGAGATCGGCAAGGTCGTCAACGTCATCCAGGAGATCAGCGAGCAAACCAATCTGCTGGCGCTCAATGCCGCCATCGAAGCTGCGCGCGCCGGCGAGCATGGACGCGGCTTCGCCGTCGTCGCCGGCGAAGTGCGCCGATTGGCCGAACGCACGAAATCAGCCACCGAAGAGATCGCCGGCACCATTCGAAGCATTCAGGAAGAGACGCGCACGACCTTGGAAGTGATGGAGGGAAGCCGCGCCGCGGTAGAGACCGGCATGAGCGAGACCTCGCGCGCCCGGCAGAGCCTGGAAGCGATCATCGATTCATCCAAGCAGGTGGGGCATCAGATTCAGCTCATTGCTACGGCGGCGACCGAACAAACCGCTGCGTCCAGTGAGATATCTGAATCGGCCGGACAGATCTCGCAACTGGCTACGGAGAACAGCCAAGGAGCCGAAGAGGCGGTCGACGCGTTGAAAAACCTGGCGTCGCTGGCCAACGACCTGGACACAATGATCAACCAGTTCCAGCTCGAGGATGCGCATCAATCTGGAGGCTCCTACCGCAGCCAGAGCAAAGCATCCTTGCGCGCCACAAGTTCCGCGCTGGCCTGACGGATCGCCGGCCCCCAGACTCTGAAGTTTCATCGAGCCCCGCCGATAACTGGTTTGTCCGGCGCCGCGACACTTGCGCCGCCACAAGACTGCGCAACAGTTTTTCATACTGTCATTGCAAGAAAGAAGGGTTGACCCTATGTCTGCAATCCGCAACATTCCGATCGCGCGCAAGTTTACGCTGGCCTTTGGTCTTGTCTGCCTGCTGTGCCTTGGATCGGGCATATACACATTCTTTACCCTTCGCAATATCGCAGCGAAGAATGAAGACATGAGCAGCGACGCATTCCCCTCGGTGATCGCACTTGCCGACATTCGTTCTTCGATCAACACCGTGCGCCGCGCCGACCTCGACGTTCTGCTATGCCAAAAGCCCGAATGCGTCGCCAAATACAAGGCCATGCGCGATAGCGCTCTGGCGGAGCTGCCGCCGGCGTTCAAAATCTATCAACCTCTGATGAGCTATCCGGGGGAGCGTGAGTTATTTGAGAAGTTCAATACCGCCTTTAACAACTATCGCGAGACGAGCGACCGCGGCGTGGCCGCGGCGGCGTCAGGCAAACCTGCAGACGCCATGGATACTCTTGGGTCGGAGTCGGCTATTCATCTCTTTACTGAAGCCACCAGCGCGATCTCCGATGACATAAGGCTCAACGCTTCGGCAGGAGTGCAGGAGGCGAAGGACACCGCGGCGCTGAGCGCGCGCGCCACATGGGTCAACCTTGGCGCGAGCCTTACGATTGTGTTCCTTTGCGCTTTGATCGGAATCATTCTCACCCGGCTGATCGCTCCGCGGATCAGCGTTGTGAACGCGGCTCTGCAGAGCGTAGCGACGAAGGATCTGACGGTTTCTGTAGTTGCCTCGGGGACGGATGAAATCGGACAACTGGCCACTGCGTTGAACACCTGCGTGGGCTCGATTCGCGAAGTAGTCGAGTCGGTGGCGCAGAGCGCGCAGACGCTTTCGTCGGCCACCACCGAGATCAGCGCACGCGCCGCCGAGACGGCGGGCAACGCCAACACCCAATCCAGCAAGACCAACCAGATTGCAGCCGCCGCACAGGAGATGACCGCCACGATCGGCGAGATCAGCCACAACGCCGAGAGCGCAGCCCACGCCAGCCGCGCATCCGCTGAGACTGCTCAGCAGGGCGGTTCGGTGATGCAGGCTGCCGCGGCCACCATGGAGAAGATCGCCGCAGCCTCCGGCACCGTGTCGGAGAAGATGACGTCGCTGGCCCAGCGCTCGGAAGAGATCGGCAAGGTCGTCAGCGTCATTCAGGAGATCAGCGAGCAGACCAATCTGCTGGCTCTGAACGCAGCCATCGAGGCCGCGCGCGCCGGCGAGCATGGACGCGGCTTCGCCGTTGTCGCAGGCGAAGTGCGGCGGCTGGCAGAGCGCACCAAGTCGGCCACCGAAGAGATTGGCGGCACCATCCGCAGCATTCAGGAAGAGACGCGGGCAACGCTGGAAGTGATGGAGGGTAGCCGCACGGCGGTTGAAAGCGGCATGAACGAGACAGCGCGCGCCAGAGAGAGTCTTGAAGCGATCATCGACTCGTCCAAGCAGGTCGAGCACCAGATTCAGCTCATCGCTACGGCGGCTACCGAACAGACGGCCGCATCGGGCGAGATCTCCGAATCGGCTGGACATATCTCGCAACTGGCTACGGAGAACAGCCACGGCGCAGAGGAAGCCGTCGATGCGCTCAAGAGCCTGGCGGCGATGGCCAACGATCTGGACGCGATGATCAAGCAGTTCCGGCTTGAAAATACGCATCAATCCGGAGGCTCCTACCGCAGCCAGAGCAAAGCGCCTCTCCACGCCACCCGGTCCGCGCTGGCGTAAATTCTGCAAACCCAAGCCCTCCACGACAGCCCTCCTCTCCACACGCCGGCGATCTCAACCATCGCCGGCGCCTGCCTCTGTTGCGCTCGTCTCTGCATCCGATATGCAAGCGCGTTGTCTCCCTCGAATTCACCGAGCGCAACTATTCCCGCATCGGGGCCTTATGTTAGCCTCCGATTAGGCGTCCCGCCGCTCGCCGCAACCATGTCCGAACCAACCCCCTGGAGACAATTCGCATGAGCGCTGTCAAGTATGATCTGGCCATTATTGGCTCCGGACCCTCCGGCCAGCGCGCTGCCGTAGCCGCCTCCAAGATGAAAAAGCGCGTTGCGGTCATCGAAGCGCGCACCGTGGTCGGCGGCGTGTGCATCAACACCGGCACCATTCCATCCAAAACGATGCGCGAAGCGGTGCTGCATCTGTCCGGCTACAGTTATCGCTCGGTGTACGGCATGAACTACCGGGTGAAAGAGAAGATCACCATGGCCGACCTTGCTTTCCGCGTGCAGGCCGTGATCAAGACCGAGGTCGACGTCACCGAAGCGCAGCTCTCACGCAACGGCATCGACGTGATCCAGGGCATCGCGCACTTCGTCGATCCGAACCAGCTACGCGTCGAAGGGCCGCAGGGCGACACAACCATCGAAGCAAGCCGGATTATCATCGCCGTCGGCACCAAGCCCGCCTGTTCGCCCAAGGTTCCCATCAACGGAAAGAACATCATCAACAGCGACCAGGTGCTCGATCTGCCTGCGCTTCCGCGCACGCTGATCGTAGTCGGCGGCGGCGTCATCGGCGTCGAGTACGCTTGCATGTTCGCCATCCTCGGCGTGCGCGTCACGCTGATCGAAAAGCGGGGCCGGCTGCTGGAGTTTGCCGACCAGGAGATCATCGAAGCTCTCAGCTATCACCTTCGCGACAGCCGCGTGACCATGCGGTTGGGCGAAGAGGTGGAGAGCGTCGAGGCGCTTGCCGATGGGGGCGTCGTGGCGAATCTCGAGAGCAAGAAGAAGGTCTCCGGCGACGCACTGTTGTTTGCCGTCGGCCGCCAGGGCAACGTCGACGAGTTGAATCTCGCGGCGGCCGGCCTTGAGGCGGACAACCGCGGGCGCATCCCCGTCGACGAGCACTACCAGACCAAGGTGGAGCACATCTTCGCGGTCGGCGACGTGGTCGGCTTCCCTGCATTAGCTTCCGTCTCGATGGAGCAGGGTCGCATCGCCGCGTCGCGGGCCTTCAACGATCAGGCGACCGCTTCTAATCCCAGTTTCTATCCCTACGGCATCTACACGATCCCGGAGATCAGCTTCATCGGCAAAACCGAAGAGCAGTTGACCGATGAGGATGTGCCGTATGAGGTCGGGATGGCGTATTATCGCGAGGTCGCGCGCGGACAGATTCGCGGCGACACAACAGGACGGCTGAAGCTGATCTTTCACCGCGACACCCGGAAGGTTCTCGGGGTGCACATCATCGGCGAGGGCGCCAGCGAACTGGTTCACATTGGACAGGCGGTGATGACCCTGGGCGGTACGGTGGACTACTTCGTCGAAACCGTTTTCAACTACCCGACGTTGGCGGAGTGCTACAAGACTGCAGCCTTCAACGGCCTGGGCCGCCTGAATCGCTATCAGGCAGGATGAGAGGGATTGTCCATGAGCACCGCTATCGGCGTAGTGATGACCGAGCATATTGTCGCCGGCATACTGGTGGACCAGAAGCCGACCGGCAAATCGCTGCGCTATCCCGACGGCGGGGATGAAGCTGAATCTCTTGCCTCGCTTCCGGGCAGCGACCTGATTCAAGTGCTGGTTGAAAAGATCACCGCGTTGACCGTCAGCGCGGGCGGCCCGGTGGATGCGATCGGCGTGGCCGTGCCTGGGGTGATTCGTCACGGCGTGATTGAGGACTCCCCGAATCTTGCGCAGATTAAAGGTATGCGCCTGGCCGACGACCTGACCAAGGCTCTCAGCGAAAAGGGCGTGTCGGCGCCGGTTTACGTCGCCAACGACGCGGATGCGATCGCGGCGGGAGTGGCGGCTACGCGCGGCCAGTTAAACAGGCTCACGCGCGTCTGGACGATCGGCAACGGCATCGGTTACGGCCGCTGGCCCTATGTGGAAGGCGTTTGGGAGGGCGGCCACGTCGTCGTCAGCCTCGATCCCAAGGAGAAGTTCTGCGGCTGCGGCGGCGTCGGGCATCTGGAAGGCATCATGGGCCACCGCGCCATGCGCATGCGCTTTTTGGATCTTGAACCGGAAGAAGTCTTCGCGCAGGCCAAGCAAGGCGACACGCGCTGCAGAGAGTTTGTCGACCTGTGGCATCGCGCGCTGGCCGCCAGCACTGCTTCGTTCATTCACCTGGCCGGCCCGGGGCGCTTCTACTTCACCGGGCACAACGTGGGTTTTCTTGAATTGCCGGTGCTGCGTGGACATCTCGAGAGCATGGTGAAGATGAGCCCGCTTCTGAGCTACTCGCTCGAGATCCTGCCGCCGGACGATGAAACGGCGCTGATCGGCGCCGGAGTAAGCGCGTTGCGGGCGCTGACCTGGTAGGCCAAAAAACTGATGGCAAAAAAAAGACGTGGCCGGTAGGCCACGTCCGAAGTCAGCAATTTTTGGTTCAGCAGCTCCGGTGATAGGTCCGCGAAATTCGGTCGTGCCAGCTCAGGTGGTCTTCGTCGAAGATCGACCACGCAATTCCCAATCCCATCGGAAGTACAGACGCCAGCAGCGCAGTGACGCGCTTGCGCAGTTGCACGCGCGTGGGGCGCTCGTCATCGAAGGTGCAGAAGGCGATGCCGGCGTACATCATGCCCGGCGTGGACAGCATGGTTAACAGGAAGAACGCCTGATAGAGGATGCCGCCCGCCAGCAGCGCCACGGCGCCGACGATCTCAGCGGATTTCATCGAGGGCGCATGCGTGAAGTGGCCCGCGATCCCGAACACAGCCGCACAGGCCAGGCAGAGGATCAGCGCAAAATCGACTGTGGCGGCCATCAATCGCAATTCGAAAGGCGCCAGGTCGATTCCGATCGAGATCGTTGGGGGGCCTTCATCGAACGCTTCCCTCTCTTCGGGCTCGATATCGAGTTCAAGCGCGGACCACTCCGGACCGCTCCATGACGGCGCGGGCAAAGTCGTCTCGACTACGGTCGAAGCGGTGGGCTCAATCGAAATTGAGCTGGGGTCCACTTCGAAGATGCTCAACTGCCCTACCTGCTCCTGGGCCGATGGCTCATAGCCCGCCAGGCGAGGACGCATCCTGCGCGTCGCCACAATCTCGCGCGGGAAGTGGATGACATTGCCATGGATAGGCTGTACGTCTACTGTGCGAGGATGCAATGCCTCGTCGGGATGCGCGATGTCTGAATGCGACACGGCTGAATGCGAAACAGGGGGCAGGTCGTTTGCCGAGTGGCTGCTGGCCGGCGCATAAAAG
>DATHNJ010000066.1:0-6722 GCA_035486155.1 Occallatibacter sp.
ACACCGACGCGCCAAAGTACGGAATCATCCACTGGTCGATCGAATTCTCTCCGTAATAGCTCTGCCAGTCCGAGATGCCCGCTCCGGCCACCGCCGCCTTAAATCGGTTGGTCTGGGTCACGGCAAACATCGTCATGAACCCGCCGTAGCTCCAGCCAGTCAGACCCACCCGATTCGCGTCTACCGGATACTTGGCCAGCACCGCGTCCACGCCAGCCAGAATGTCTTTCAAGTCGCCGTAACCGAAATCCTTCCGATTGGCCTGGGCAAACGCCTCGCCCTGTCCATAACTGCCGCGCGGATTAGGCTGCAGTACAAAATAACCCATGGCCGAAAACGCCTGCGCGCTGAGCCCGCCGCGTGCTCCCCACCGCGCCGTAACCGCGGAAGCAGGTCCGCCATGCACCTGCACAATCAATGGATACTTCTTCGCCGGATCGTAATCCTTCGGCAGCATCAGCCAGCCCTGCACTTGAAACGAATCGCTGGTCCAGGCCAGCGACTCCGACTTGCCCCACGTCGGCGCCACGCCGTCATTCAAGTGCGACAACTGCATCACGCCTTCCAGTCCCGAGGTTGCCTCGCCGCCCGGCTTGGCCCCGTAAATCTCCGTCGGACGATCGAACGTGCTGGCGCGAAAAACAAACAGCGAGCGATCGGCCGTCGCCGAAAGGCTCAGTTCCAGCCGCCCGTCGCTCACCGTCGCCGGAATGCTGAAGATCGGCGCGCCGAAGCTCGTCGTCACGCTCTCGCTCGTCCGATCCCCCTGCACGCCGACCCTCACCAATTGCGCATTCCCGCCGGCCAGCTCGCTGACAAAGATGTGCTCGTCGTCGCCCCACTCGATCCACGCCGGCGACGTCGGCCTGTCCTTGGTCAGATCCTGAGCAACTCCGCCTCCCGCAGCAACGATCCAGACATCGCCGCCCGTCGAGCCCTGGTCGCTCATCAGCCCGCCGATGAACGCGATCGCCTTTCCATCTGGCGACCACCGCGGCACGGCAATCTGCAGCCCATGCAGCGGACCTTTCACCGTAACTGGATTCAAAATGGGCGTTGCCTGGCCGGCAAGGCCTTGGGTATACAGCTTCGCCACCCACCAATTGTTCTCGCCCGGCGGATCGGCGGCGACATACGCCAATCCCTTCGAGTCCGGCGCCCAATCGAACTCGTACACATGCAGATTGGCCGGGGTCGCCTGTGTTGGCGCAATTGGCGCAGTGGCATTCGCCGCCACAAAAGCCACGCGCTGGATCTCCAGGCCGTCCTCGCCGATCACGCCCGAAGGCGGCTTCATCGCCGCCAGCGCTCCGGCCGGCCGCGTCGCGCCTTCCACATACAAGAACGCAATCTTCGTCCCATCCGGAGAGAACGCCGGCGAACTCTCATACCCCTTCAACTGCGTCAGCCGGCGCGCCGCGCTCCCATCGAGCTTCGACACGTACAAGTCGTTCTGATCGCCCGGCGCCGCGCAGTCGGAAAAGAACGCCAGCGCCCTCGAATCCGGCGCCCACGCAATCTCGTTCTCGCGACAGCTCTCATCGGCTTTGGTCGCCGCTGTCACGCGCTGACTTCTCTTGAGATCATCCAGCGGCGCCACGCGGATCTCGTCGCCTGGCTGCATCGGAGCAACCCAGGCCAGCCGCTTGCCGTCCGGCGACACCGCCACTTGGCTCACGCTGCTCCCGCGATTCAGGCTCTTCAATACCGCTTCGATGCGCGCCCCATCCGGAGCAGTAGCCGCAACGGTCGGCCCCTCACCATAAACAGCAGTGGCGGCCCAAAGGCCGCCAACCAGAAAAGAACTCGCGAATACGCGACAAATGCTCAGTGAAAACATGCGCTCATGGTATCAGGCCAAAAACGCTGCAGCGTTGCTCTTCGATTACGTGCTCGCCGGCTTCCACCCCATCCAGTCCAGCACCCATTTCCATGTGCCATCCTGGGTCCGTTCCGCCAACGGCAGCGGCGGCGGCAACGTCTTCTTCGGATACACAACCGGCTTGCCTGCGTACGCCGCCACAAGCTGCTTGAACACCCGTCCCTGCTCCTTCACCTTGCCGTCATTCGTCAGCAGCCCCAGCGTGTACTCCAGTGGATTGAAGTCGAACTTGCGGTCCACATCGTGGCTGTCCCAGTAGGTAAACCAGTTCACGCCCTCGTCGATGCCGGCCAACACCGACTTCTCCAGCCACGCGGCCTGCTGCTTCTCCGGCAGCTCCTTGATGCACGTGTTGAACTCGCCCACCCACACCGGTTTCTCCGTCGAGCCCGCATACGCGCGAATCAGCGCCGTCATCCCCGCCATGATCCGCACGCTCGGCGGATCAAAAGGTCCGCCATACTTCACCGCCTCGCTCCAATAGGGATAGCAGTGCGTCACCGGAAACTGCGCCGCCGCCAGCGCCTCCTGCGAGAAGGTGTCGTTGGTAAACCACGGCCGATGATCCAGTCCATTCACGTGCAGCCGGTCCGGCAACACCTCATACATCAGCGCGAACATCTTCTTCATCCACGCATCGCCCGCCGGAATCGGCCCCTGCCAGCACGTCGTCAACTCGTTGCCAAAATCAAATCCGATCACATTGGCATGCGGCTTCAGCGTCTGCGCGACAGCGCGTATATAGACCTCTTGCGCATCCTGCACGAGCGGATCGGTGTAGAACCCATCGGACAAGCGATTAAACGGCGGCAGAAAAAACCATCCGCTCAACTGCCCCGTGAACGCCGTTACCAGCACATCGAGATGGCGTTCGCCTGCAATCGTGATCAGTTGATCCAATCGGTCGAGATGCGCCGGGCTCACCCACTTCGGGTTCGGCTGAAAAAACGGCCACACCAGCATGATCCGTATGTGATCGGCGCCCAGCGCCGCAACCGCATCCAGGTCGCGCCTGATCGGATCGGGATTCCAGTCGTTCCAACAGAAGTACCAGTTATGCGATGGCGTATAGTTCACGCCAAATCGATGCCGGTTCAGATTCAGATTCGGCTCCCTCGTATCGGCGGCCGCTGCCGCCACGCTCGCCATCCCATTCCGACTCGCCGCCACTGCTCCGGCAACCACAGCCCCACTCGCAAGAAACTCTCGTCTGTTCATTTCGCTTTCAGACTAAACCGTCAGCCTTGCCATAAACCCGCTGGCTTGCTGACTCGCAAACACAGAGAGGTTCACACTCTATGTGAACCTCTCTGCCTAACTTGCTAGCTTGCTAACTAACTAGCCGCCATCTGAATCGCCAGCAGCTTCTCCAGCAGCGGCTTCAACAAATCCAGCCGCAGCGCATTCGCTCCATCCGACTTGGCGTGCGCCGGGTCGTCGTGCACCTCAAGAAACAGCCCGTCGATCCCCACAGCCACCGCCGCCCGCGCCAGCAGCGGGATAAACTCGGGCTGCCCCCCGCTCACCCCATTGGCCGCCGAAGGCTGCTGCACCGAGTGCGTCCCGTCAAACACCACCGGCGCCGTCTCGCGCATGATCGCCAGCGACCGGAAATCGACGACAAGATTGTTGTAGCCGAAGCTCGCGCCGCGCTCGGTCAGAAACACGCGTTCATTGCCTGTCGACCGCACCTTCTCCACCGGATGCGTCATATCCCAAGGCGCCACGAACTGCCCCTTCTTGATATTGACCGCGCGTCCGGTCTTTCCCGCGGCGACTAATAGGTCCGTCTGCCGGCAGAGAAACGCCGGAATCTGCAGTATGTCTACGGCCTCTGCCGCCACTTCGCACTGCGCAGGCTCATGCACGTCAGTCAGCACCGGCAGCCCCGTATCTTTGGCCAACCGTCCAAGAATCCGCGTGCCCTCCAGCAATCCCGGCCCGCGAAAGCTCTTCACGCTCGTACGGTTTGCCTTGTCGTAGCTCGCTTTGAAGATGTAAGGAATGCCCAGATCGCTCGTGATGCGCTGAATCGCCTCGGCCATCTTCCGCACATGCGCCTCGGACTCGATCACGCACGGCCCGGCGATCAAAAACAACTGCCCCGCGCCAATATGCACGGGGCCAATTTCAAACGATGTTCTCACGGTTGAGATTTTACGGCATCTCGCTTCCGGCCTTCTAAGCCTGGAACGCTCGACGTGCGGTCCCTACGCAGGAACCCTATGTTCGGCGCGGCAGCGCGACCACTCCCACAGCGCCCGCTCCAGCGCATGCAGCGGCGTAGCGCCAGGCAGATCGCTTTGCGGCTTCACCAAGCCGCGCTCCGCAAGCCTGCGGCAGAAGGCGACATATTCAGCGTAGAACTCCACATCGTGTCGCGCGTGTCCGATCGCTTCCAGCGTCCGAAAGTCGAGTACGTTGTAGCGGTCCGGATCGATCGCCGCCAGAATTGCCGACGCAATCGGCAGATCGACGCCGCGCAGCTCCATCAGCGCCTCAACCGCCTGTCGCGTCGAACTCGCAGGCGAAGCCGCCACCGCCAGCACCCGCCTGATCTTCGCTTCGCCGTTCGCAATCAGGTAATGCACCACGCGCTCCGACTTCCAGCGCACAATGTCTTCAAGATTGGTGAGCGAGTACTCACCGTCGCGAATCGCCGCGCCGGCTGCATACGCCGCCGTCTCTAGTTCATGTTCCCGTTCCCCGGCCTTCCGCCAGCACTGCTCCGCATACTGCTGTAACTCCGACTCCGCAGGTTGTAATTCAAATTGGGACATCGTAACCGGACTTCCTTTCTTCGTCTAAAACTCAGTCACAATAGGCCCGCCAAAATTCGATTGTCAATACCCCGACAAGTACACACGCATTACTACCCGCTCCAAAATGAAAAACAAGCGCAGCCGGACTTAGCCGGCAGCGCTTCTCCCTACTTGGGGCATAAGTCAGATGCAGTGCGCTTGTCTCGGGTTGCGTCCATGAGCGGGGGCCCGCATTTTCAACCTGCCTGCGGTGTGCCCGTAAAGGAACTGCACACAAATCGCTACGTCCGCCGCTTCCCGATAGCCACGGCTGGCCTAGCCCAATGCCCTAAGCGAACTCGCGCTGCAGACTATTCTCCGCGCGCGCGCCCTTCCGCTCCAACCGATTCCGATAACTAGCCTCGATAAACTCCCGGAACAACGGATGCGGCTCGAGCGGCTTCGACTTGAACTCGGGATGGAACTGGCAGCCCAAGAAGTACGGGTGCCCCGGAATCTCGACGATCTCTACATACGTCGCGTCTGGCGTCGTTCCCGTAATCTGCAATCCGCCGCCGGTCAACAGCGCCTCATACTCGCGGTTGAACTCATACCGGTGCCGGTGGCGCTCGCTGATCTCCGTCGCCCCATACGCCCGGCCGGCCAGCGAATCCTCTTGCAGCACGCAGGTCCAGGCGCCTAGCCGCATGGTGCCGCCCATCTCTTCCACGCCCAGCAGCTCGCGCAGTTTGTAGATGATCCGATGCTGGCTCGCTGGGTCAAATTCACTGGAGTTCGCGTCCTTCAGCCCACACACATTCCGCGCGAACTCGATGCACGCCGTCTGCATGCCCAGACAAATCCCGAAGTAAGGAACCTTCTTCTCGCGCGCATACTTGATCGCATTCAGCATGCCCTCAATGCCGCGCTTGCCGAACCCGCCCGGCACCAGGATTCCGTCAAATCCCGCCAGTTGCGCTTCGTAACTCGTATCCTCCGGCGTCTTCGACTCCAGTCCCTCCGCCTCGATCCATGTCACGTTCAGCTTCAGAGTCTTCGCCACCGCTCCATGCGTCAGGGCTTCCTTCAGCGACTTGTAGCTATCCTCGTACTCCACATACTTGCCGACGATTGCGATCGACACCTCGTCCTTCGGGTTGTGGCAGCGGTCCACCAGGTCGCGCCACTTGCTCAAATCGGCCTCCGGCGCCTCCTTGTGCAGATACTTCAAAATCAGCGCGTCCACGCCTTCCTGCGCAAACCCCAGCGGAACCTCATAGATCGTCGGCACGGTCCGCGCGCCAATCACCGCGCGCTCCTCCACGTTGCAAAACGCCGCAATCTTCTGCTTGATCTCCCGGCTCAGTTGCCGGTCGCTGCGGCAGAGCAAAATATCCGCTTGAATCCCGATCCCCAATAATTCTTTGACCGAATGCTGCGTCGGCTTGGTCTTCAGCTCCTGCGCCGCCGCAATCCACGGCACCAGCGTCAGGTGGACAAATACCGTATTCTCGCGGCCCAGCTCCTGGCGCATCTGGCGAATCGCCTCCAAAAACGGCAGCGACTCGATATCGCCTACCGTTCCGCCGATCTCCACAATCGTCACGTCGGCGCCGTTGGCCGACACCTTGCGCATCGCGTTCTTGATCTCATTGGTCACGTGCGGAATCACCTGCACGGTCTTGCCTAGATAATCCCCGCGCCGCTCTTTCAAGATGATCTGCTCGTAGATCCGTCCCGTCGTCAGGTTGTTGTCCCGCGACAGCGGAGCATGCGTAAAGCGCTCGTAGTGCCCCAGATCCAGATCGGTCTCGGCCCCGTCATCGGTCACAAACACTTCGCCGTGCTGAAACGGCGACATCGTTCCCGGATCGACGTTCAGGTACGGGTCGAACTTCATCAGGTTCACGCGCAGGCCGCGGCTCTCGAGCAGGCAGCCAATCGACGCCGCTGCAAGACCCTTGCCTAAACTGGACACAACTCCGCCCGTCACAAAGACGTATTTCGCCGTCATCGCCGCGACCTCGCTATTTGGTTTTGAAATTGGACGTACCTGGTGGGCACAATCAAGTATGGCAGAACTGTAACTTTCGCTCAAA
>DATHNJ010000067.1:0-2429 GCA_035486155.1 Occallatibacter sp.
CTCCGCTTCCACTCTCAGCGGAAGCCCCAGCGGAACCTCCCGCCGCTCCCACCGCTCCACGATGCCCTTCGGGCGTGGCCGCAAAGCTGCCGCGCCGATTGCCGGCGACTGGCGCAGTTGGCGCGCCCACCGCGGGATGCAAGCTGAGCGCGACCATGCTGCCAGAGCGCGACCCTCCAGATGTGCTCACGGAAGGCGGCGGCGCGACTACTTGCGGAGGCCCTCCGCTTGTCGCGGCGGAAAGAACCCGCATCGTACGTTGCTCATCCAAAGAAAGCTGCGGGGCGGGCGCAATCACAGCGCCACGTCCGACGTTCAGATCGCCCCGGCGATTGGAAACGGTGTCCAGCGAAGGCGGGGGCGCGATCACATCCGGTCGCGGAGCAGGCATGGCTTTCTGCGAGTTATCGCGCACATCAGGCGGCGGCGCGATCACTGAGCGTTCCATCGTCGGCGCGAGCCGCGAGATCTCGGACGCCGGAACGAGAGGTGCCGGCGCAATCGGCATCTGCGGCCTGTCCGACCAGGCAACGGTGTTCGGCAAAGCGACGTCGTGCTTCAACTGAATGTTGGGCGGCGTGACGATGGTCTGCGAATGGTTGTCGGCCTCGGGAGGCACGGAGATGATCGGCTGCGCAGAAAATTCGGGATCGGCCTTCCGTTCCAGGACGGAATTCGAGCGCCGAGTGTCCAGGGGTGAAAGATATTCCGAAGGCGAGTAGTAAACCACATCGGCGCGCGTGAATATGGGCTGAGCCGTGATGTGCGGCTGCAAGACCAGAAAACGCGATGCAGCCCCGATCAGGACGAGCACGAGAATGTGATACACGCCCGACTCCAGGAATCGTCGCCAGGGAAGTTTGCGCTCGACAAAAACATCAGGCCAGAAATCTGCGGGAGAAGACAGAAGATGCGAGCTAGCGTGATCGCGCGAGTGAAACAGTTCGCGAAGATTCTGCAGAAAGACACGCGACCAGGATTCGGGAGCAATCAACAGGCGCAGTTCCGGCGCTGGTGATTCGGTCTCCTCCAGCAGCGATCCCGGCGCTTCGCGCATCGTTCTATCTTAGATGCAATGGGAGTTTTGTGGATACTCCGGGATACTCGGAGAGGCATGCCCGTTTTCCGGGAAGGTAGTACGATTAGGGCTAGCGGGAGTGTCCTTATGCAGAAGGTGAATGTTTTTCTCGTCGCTCCAGTTCTTGCCGCGGTCACGTTCGCGTCGATGGCCGCGCAAGATTCCAAGGCCGCTCCATCGAAGGCCGGCGCGTCGAAGGCGGAAGAATCTCAGTCTCCGACGCATGCTGCTCCGAATGCGCGTGCGTATTCCGGGATGTACAGTTTCCTGAAAGATGGAGAGTTCGTCCAGATCACGGTGGAAGACGACGGCCGAGTGACGGGATTCATCTCGCGTTACGGAGAGGGAGAAAGCGACAAGGGGGCGTTTCTGGATCAGTACTTTCGCAGCGCCAAGCTGGACGGCACCAAACTCGTATTCACTACCGAGACGGTCCACGCCGTCTGGTTCGATTTCAAGGGCGCAGTAGAACGAGGCGAGGGGAAAAATCCGGGCGATGAAGCGTACTACGTTCTCAAGGGAACGCTCATCAACAACGCCAGCGATGCGCAAAAGAAAGTTACAACGCACGCCACAGAAGTGGAATTCAAGATGTTTCCCGTGGCTGCGTCGCCGGTGCCTACGGCGAGAAACTAGGCCGCGTGCCGATTAGCAGATAAAAACATTGGCAGATAAAAAATAATGGTCAACTGGCCGGGAATCGCCCACACTTTGATATGCGAACTACTGACCGGCGCGGGCGGGGCTGATGACCAGACGGCCGGGCGATTTCTTCTTGGTGTCCGTTTTTTCCTGCGCATAGACGAGATCAAGTCCGCCTTCGGCAGTGGGTGATGCATCGGCCAATGCGGCTGCCAGCGCGCGGAATGAACGGCTGACCTCCTGGCCCTCCTGCAAAACGACCGGCGTGCCATGATCGATGGCCGGAGAGACGGCTTGAAACGCGTTGGGAATTTTCCAGAGGACTTTGCATCGCGTCGAGTGTTCAACATCCTCGTCGGTAAATCCGGGAATCTTCTTGTAGCGATTTAATACCATCCGCAGACGGTTGCGCCCCGCACCTTCTTCGAGGAAGGCATGAATGCGGCTTGCGCTCCATAAGGAAACTACGTCGGTCTGAGCTACCATGAGCACCGCATTGGAGAGATCAGAGAGCAGGCGCGTGGTGGCATCGAGCCGGCTTGAGGCGTCGACCACGACGTATCGATAGTGACTGGCCAACAGGTCGAAGAGGCGGGCCAATTCGGCCGGAGTAGGCAGAGACGGATAAGGTTGTTGCGGTCCGGCAAGGAGATGCAAGCCGTCTTTGCAAGTTGTCATGAGGCCTTCGAGCAAAGACGCGTCGAGGCGG
>DATHNJ010000068.1:0-3913 GCA_035486155.1 Occallatibacter sp.
TAATCAACGGTCACTGCTGAATTTTGCCATCACCTCTTCCGGAACGGCTCTGCCTTCGATCTTCTCCGGATCGCCCTCCACACGCACCGCCCACACGCGCGTCTCCCAGCATTCGACGGCGAGCGCATTCCCGCGAAAGAGCTTGTGGTGAACTTCGAAACTGCTACGGTTCCACTTCACGATCGAAGATTCCACCACCACATCGTCGCCGAACCGCGACGGCGCCACAAAACGCGCGCGCGTATCGACCATCGGGATCCCCACAATCCCGTAGGTCTTCAGCATCTGGTGCTTCGGCAGACCAGCCGCCTGAAACAACGCCGACGTGCAATTATCGAAGTACGCGAAGTAGCGCGGGTAGTAGACGATTCCCGCCGGATCGCAGTCGCCCCACTCAATGTGAATTGTTTTCCGGTTGGTGAGCATGGGCTGCCCGGCTAAGCTTTGCCGTCCATTTCCTTGAAGACCTCCGCCGCCGCATGAAACGCCGAATTCGCCGCCGGCACGCCGCAGTAGATGGCCGTCTGCAGCAAGACTTCTTTAATCTCATCGCGTGTCACGCCGTTGTTGAACGCCGCCCGAACATGCATCCGGAATTCTTCGGTGCGATTCAGGGCCACCAGCATGGCGATCGTCAGCAGGCTCCGCGTATGCCTCGGAAGCCCCGGCCGGTCCCAGATCTCGCCCCAGGCGTAGCGCGTGATCAGGTCCTGAAAGTCATCGTTGAACGCATTCCTGTTCTTGATCGTGCCGTCCACGTGCGCATCACCCAACACGGCTCGCCGCACCGACATCCCCTTTTCGTATCGCTCTCGCTCGTCCATGCAGACTCCAGCTCAGGCTTCCAAAAACGTCGCCAGTTCCTTGGTGAATGCGCCCGATGCCTCGATGTTCGCCAGGTGCGCCGCCGGCAACTCCACATACTTCGACCCGCGGATCCGCTCCGCCATGAAACGCCCATCGGCCAACGGAACAACGGGATCGTGCTTACCCATCAGGATCAGCGTCGGAATTTGAATTCCAGCGATTCTCTCCCGCAGATCTTCGTCGCGGATAGCCTCGCAATTCGCGACGTACCCCTCCGCCGGCGTGGTCAAGAGCATTTGTTTCGTCCGCTGGATGTGCTCCGGTGCTGCCGCGCGAAAGGTTGGCGTGTACCACCGTTCCAGCACAGCATCGGTCACTGCCGCCATGCCGCCTTTCTGCACGGCCGTGATGCGCCCATTCCACGTCTCCCCCGAACCCAGCTTTGCTGCCGTACAGCACAAAACGATTTTCCCAACCCGCTCGGGAACACGCAGCGCCAGCGTCATTCCGATCATGCCGCCCATCGATAGCCCGCAAAAGGAAACTTTCTCGATTCCGAGCCGATCCAGCAAACCTAATACATCATCCGCCAGTTGCGAGATCCTGTACGGCCCCGGCGTGACCGCCGACTGCCCATGCCCGCGCGTGTCGTAACGCAGAATCCTGTAGCGCTTCCCAAGCGCCTCAACCTGCGGCGTCCACATCGTCAGATTGGTTCCCAGAGAGTTCGAAAACACGAGCACCGGCGCCGACGCCGGCCCCGACAACTCGTAGTGCACCTGCGCGCCGTTGGCTTCCGCAGAGGCCATGCCTGATTACTTGCCCTCCTTGCGACTCTGCCGGCTGGCCGCGACCACGCGATCGATGAACTCCGCCGCGACTCCAAGATGCTGCTTGGAATCGAACAACTCCTCTATCTCGTCCCCACTCAGCTGAGCGTTCACCCTCGGATCGGCCGTGAGCACGTCTCGCAGATGCTTTTTATCCTGGAAAGCTTTACGCGAGGCGTTCGCCACAATCTCGTGCGCCGCCGACTTCCCCAATGTCTTCGCCAATGCGGTCGACAACGCTTCCGCGTAAATCATTCCGTGCTGAGTCTCGACGTTCTCGCGCATCCGATCTGGATGAACTTCCAATCCGTCTACCGTCTCCGAGATCCAGCGCAACGCTCCGCCGCATAATCTGACAATCTCCGGCACGGTCTCCCACTCGGCATGCCATCCTCCCAGCCCACGCTCCTGCTCCTGCGGCATCGCCGCCAGCACGATGCTCGTTAACCCCGGCACCCGCTGCGCTGCCGCCAGCACCACGGCGCACCCGACGGGATTCCGCTTCTGCGGCATCGTCGACGATCCACCCCGCCCTTCAGCAGCCGGCTCAGCCACCTCGTTCACTTCGGTTTGCATGAGTAGCGAGACGTCGCGAGCGATCTTGCCCAGCGTGCCCGTCAGCAACGCCAGCGTGGTTGCGACCTCCGCCACTCGATCGCGATTCGCGTGCCAGGGTACGGCTGGAAACTCCAGCTCGAGTACTTCACCCAATGCCCTCCCGACGTCGATGCCGCGCGTCCCCAGGCTCGCCAGCGTCCCGGCCGCTCCGCCGAATTGCAGAACCAGCGCCCGCTTGCGTGTTTCCCGCAGCCGCGCGCGATGCCGCAACATCGCGTCCAGCCATCCCGCCATCTTCACTCCGAAGACGATCGGCACAGCCTGCTGCATCCAGGTGCGGCCAGCCATCACGGTCGACCGGTGCTCTTCAGAAAGAACGGCCAAGCGATCGCAGATTGCCTCCACTCGCTCTTCGATCCGCCCGAACGCGTCGCGCAGCTGAAGAACAAGTCCCGTATCGATGACGTCCTGGCTAGTCGCGCCCCAATGCACGTAGCGCGCGCCTTCTGCATCCTCTTTCTCCACCAGAGCCGTCAGTTGCTTCACCAGCGGGATCGCGAGATTCCCCGCCTTCGCCGCGTCCTGTGCCAGCTTCTCTCGATCGAAAAGCTCCGCCCGGCACTTGGCTCCAATCGGCGCTGCTGCAGCCTCAGGAATGACTCCAACCTTGGCCTCCGCGCGCGCCAATGCCGCTTCGAAGTCGAGCATGCGCTGCAGGCGCGCCGTGTCCGCGAAGATCTGATCAATTTCCTTCGCCCCGAACAGTGGATCCAGAAGTCCCATTCGCCTCGTGTGACCCTATGCCTGCCCCGTCAACTCCGACACCGCCCGGTAAGCCTGATCGATCGCCGCATCCGAATACGCAATGGCCGCCGCATCTGAATTTGCGATCGCAATCCGCCCAAAGCGCTTCCGCCCCACGACCCATGGCTTTTCTTCTTCCGACCAGTCCGGATCGAACAGCGAGTTGTAGCCGTAGGCGTACCCGTGCGCCCAGCGATTCACGGTGATTCCTTCAATGTCACGCGCCGGATCGAACCCGCTCGGCCCCAGCATCCTTCCCAGCTGATCGCGCACATTACGCTCGAACGTCGAGAACGGCGTTCGCATCAATTCCGCTCGCCCGGCGCGATGCTGCTCCCGCTGCGACAAGCCCGGCTTGCAAGGCGTACGCAGCATGAACAGCACCATCGACTCCTCTGGATTGCTCGGGAATTGGTACTCGCCGAGACTCACCGGAAAATCGAGCGCCACATACGTATGAAAACTTCCCGGCGCCTCGACCTGATGAATCCCCAGCTTCTTAAATGCGGTCCAGTTCTTGATCGCCACGTGCGTATACACGAGTGGCGCCTTTACCAGGTACGCAAGCGCTTCCTTCTGCTTATCGGGAAGTTCCGGGCAAATGTAGGGAATCATCCCGTTGTAGCAGGCCAGCACGCAGTTCTTGGCGCGCACGCTTTGCAACTGCTTGCCTCTCTCGTACGCGATCTCTACTTCCCGGCTTGCCTCATTCGCACCCGTCTGCGCGAGATGCACAACCGTGCTGTTCAGCCGAACGCGAACCGCGTTCCCATCCTGATCCAGTTTCGCGTAGTTGGCCCGCGCGGTCACCACGTCATCCATCGACGTGCCTGGCAATGCTCCCGGCACCAGCGACCGCACCAGCAGCCGCGCGATGCTCGCGTTCCCATCGGGAAAGTGAAAGATGTAGGGCT
>DATHNJ010000069.1:0-21771 GCA_035486155.1 Occallatibacter sp.
TCGCCTGCGCCGGCGGCGTCTCCAATGTGCCTCACATCTATCGCCGCGCCGCGCGTAACTTCGGACTCTCCAATCTTCAGTTGTTACGCAGGGTCGTCTTCCCCGCCGCGCTGCCGCAGATTCTCGTCGGCCTCCGCATCGCGCTCGGCATTGCGTGGCTCGTTGTCGTCGCGGGCGAGATGATTGCGGTCGATTCAGGCCTTGGCTACCTCGTCATCGACTCGCGCAACTCCGGCAAGCGCTACGACCTGGTCGTCGCCGCCATGCTCATGATCGGGGTCATCGGCCTCGTTCTCGATCTTGTCTTCCGGCGTTTGGAAACAATCAAGTCCGTTCGCTGGGGGTTCCGCAATGCAGCTTAGAACCAAGACGCTGTTGCTCATCGGCGGCTGGCTGGTCGCGATTACTGCGCTGCATTCGTATCTCAATGTCAATTGGGCCGCCGTGCTCAACGATTACCAGCCGATCGAGAAGCGGAAGATCATCGTCGCCTATCTGCCCGTAACCTGCCAGCTTACCTGCCCCGTCACCGACTACATCTCCAAGTACTCGACCTCCGGCGAAGAGTTTCTGCCGCGCATGTTTCAGGGTTTCCCTGAGATGAAGGAAGCGCTCATCTCCAATCGCGTGCAGGCCGCGTTCATCGTCGCGCCCATGGCGCTGGCGCTGAAAGCGCAGGGCGTTCCCATCAAGGTTGTCTACCTCGGGCATCGCTATGGCAGCGCCGTCGTCGTGCGCAAGGACGGGCCCATTAAAACATTCGCCGACATGCGCGGCAAGACCATCGCCATTCCCAGCCGCTTCTCCGACGAGCGCCTGCTCCTGTTTCGCGCGATGAAGGTCTGGGGCATCCAGCCAAGCGAGATCAAGATGCTTGAGATGGCGCCGCCCGATGTCTCCGGCGCGCTGGCGGCGCATGCCATCGACGCGTTCGTCATGGGTGAGCCTTTCCCTTCGCAGGCGGAGATAGCCGGCTACGGCCGCGTGCTGTTTCAGGCCCGTGAATACTGGCCCGATTACATGTCGTGCATCCTCGTCGTGCGGCAGGATCTGATCGATCGCCGTCCCGACATCGTGCAAACGCTCGTCGACGGCATCGCCCGCTCGGGCCTCTGGCTCGACAAGAGCAAGCCGCATCGCGAGATGGCTTCGGACTTCGTCGGCCGCTTCTATTACAACCAGAAACCGGGCCTGCTGCGCTGGGCTCTCACCAAACCGCTCGATCGCGTTGTTTACAGCCCTCTGGCGCCGCGCAAGGCGGACTTCGATCTGGTCCGCGACATGATGATCGAAACCGGCGTGCTGAACAAGAAGCTCGATTTCAGCGAATACGTCGACACGCGGTTCTCTGACAAAGCAAGCATCGAAACGCCTTGGCGCTATGAAGCCGCCACAGGAACAGCGCAATAACAGATCGACAGGAATCGTAGGAGAAGAACCATGCAACGCAGACAATTCATCCAGGCCGTGGCGCTCTCGAGCGTTGGCGCAATCAGTCCCGTCGAATCCATCGCCGCCGCGGGGCCACGCACAACGCTCGTCCTACAGGTGAAGGGTTTCACTTGCATCACCTGCGCCGTAGGCCTAGACACGCTGCTCGGCAAAGAGAAAGGAATCCTGTCGAGCTGCTCCACCTATCCCGAAGGCAAAGTCACAGTGGCCTTCGACCCGAAAGAATCCTCCGAGCAGAAGATTCGCGAGTTCATCGCCGGCATGGGCTTCACCGTCGCCAGCACTCACGTCGCCTAAAACTCATTCCCTCTCATCAGAATGAACAGGAAAACCCATCATGGCCAACTACGCGGCATTGTCGCATGATCTCTCGCAGCTTCTTCATCTCGATCTGCCCCCAATCGCGATTTCCTTCAGCAATAACGCGCCAGAAGGTGTGGCTGCATATCGCGGGCAATCCCCTGCCGGATGCCGCTTCTGGCAAGACGCCGTCAGCTCCGCCTTCACCACCACGGCAGCCGATCACGAACTCTGCGCAATCGGCGTCCACACGCACAATCTGCAAACATCGCCCGCACAGCAGAAGGACCTGATGGACGCCCTGAAGGTGTTCGCCGATCTTGGCTACGTGCGCCCTGAAGACGTGCCGCAAATTCCTGTCCTCAAATCACAGCCGAAGTACGTCACCTACGCTCCGCTGGCCGAATCGCCCCTGCCGCCAGATCTGGTTCTTCTCTTCGTGCGCGCGGATCAGACCCTCATCCTCTCCGAAGCAACGCAGCAGATCGAAAGCGACAATGCGCCGGCCATGGGCCGCCCCGCGTGCGCCGTCGTCTCGCAGGTCATGAACTCCGGAAGACCCGCCATGAGCCTGGGCTGCTGCGGAGCGCGCGCTTATCTCAACGCGTTTACGGAGGACAAAGCAATCTTCGCCATCCCCGGCGCAAAGCTCGAAACCTACGTCGAACGCATTCGCGCTCTGTCGAAGGCCAACCGCGTTCTAAGCCAGTTCCATCAGCTTCGCCGCAACGCGATCGCATCCGGCGCGCGGCCGACGATTCAGGAATCGCTCGCGGCCTTTGCGGCTGCGCAGTCCTGAGCAGCCCGCTCACATCCTGTACGTGGGGTCGGAGATGAACGCCTGCAGTTTCTCGCGCAGAAGATCGAAGTCGATAGGTTTGGAAACGGAGGCGTCGCATCCCGCCTCCATCACCCGTTGCTGATCGGTAATCATCGCGTGCGCAGTCACCGCGATAATTGGAAGATTAGACAACCGTGGGTCGTTCCGAATCGCAACTGCGAGCGTCAAACCATCTTCCAGGCCAAGCTGCACGTCAAGTAAAACCGCATCCGGCATGAGCCCATCCAACTCCGCCTTCGCCTCGTTGATGGTGGTTGCGGTCGCGACCGCGTAGCCTTCCGTCTCCAGCCAATCCTGCAGCAATTCGCTGTTGAGCGGATTATCTTCGACAATCAGAATCCGATGCATTAGTGCGCCTCCGAAAGAACGGACTCTGTGTCTCCCATCGCCGGAGCGATTCGATGAATCTCGCGGATCAGGTCGGCGCCCCACTCTTCATGCTTGGCAAACAGCGCGCCTGTATTGGCGTTGAGATACTCGCGTTCTTCCTGCGACAGATCCTTGTTCGTCAGCACGAAGATTGGAAGACTCGCTGTGGCAGGGTCCTTGCGCCACTCCGCGATTAATCGAAAACCGCTGACCTGCGGCAGCATCAAGTCCAGAATCACCAGTCCCGGCGCGTCGCTCCTTACCTGTTTTCTGGCTTGCTCGCCGTCGGCGGCTGTCTTCACTGCGTACCCGTTTTGCCCCAGCAGGTCGGCGATGAACTCTCTCGTTGGCGCATCGTCCTCCACAACCAGCACCGGAGAATTGGGCGCAGCTTTGCCTTTCTGATCGAGACATCTCTCCACTGCGGCCAGCAAAATTGCCTTGTCGACAGGCTTCACGACATATTCGTCGGCGCCCAAAACCGCTCCCGTGCTTCGCTGATCGACAACAGTCACCACCACCACCCCGATCTTCGCCGTGCGCGGCTCGCTCTTCAGCTTCGCCAGGATGTCCCATCCATTCACAGGCAGCATCACAATATCCAGAGTGATCACCGCCGGCTGCAGATCGATCGCCATCTGCACTGCGTCTTCGCATCGATTGCAGACAACCACCTCGTACCCCTCCGATGAAAGCTGCGACTCCAACAAATCGGCCGACGCCGGATCGTCTTCCACCACGAGAATGCGCGCCTGCGTGGGCCGAACCGCATGCGCCTCCAACTCCGGCGTCTCTACCTCGCGAGCTGGAGCAACGGAAGGCAGCGTAAAGAAGAAACAGCTCCCCCTGCCCAGCTCGCTCTCGATATCCAGCGCGCCGCCATGCAATTCCACCAGGCTGCGCGTAATCGCCAATCCTAGCCCTGTGCCTTCCGCAGCTTTCTCCTGCTGGCGCACGCGGTGGAACGCCTCAAAAATCTTCTTCTGCTCTTCGGGAGGAATTCCCGGCCCCGAATCTCGCACCTCAACGCGTACAAACTCGCCTGCCGGCCGCGCATTCAGCTCGATCCTTCCGCCCTTCGGCGTGAACTTGATCGCATTGCCCAGAAGGTTCATCAGCATTTGCTTGAAGCGCGTATGATCGGCGCGAACGACCATCCCCGGCATGGCGTTCACCACCAACTGATGCGAGTTTTTATCCACCAGAGGCTGCAACGCATCCGCGACCTCGCCAAAGCACGCATCAACCTTCACGTCTTCGAAGGTCAGTTGCAGTCTGCCCGCTTCGATCTTCGACAGATCGAGAATGTCGTTGATCAGGCGCAACAAATGCTGCCCGCTCGTATGGATATGCGTCACGTAGCGATGCTGGCGATCGTTCAGCGGCCCATAGCGTACATCCGCCAATAAGTCTGAAAAACCCAGGACCGCATTCAGCGGCGTCCTGAGCTCATGGCTCATCGTCGAAAGAAACTGATCTTTAAAGCGGCTCGCCCGCTCGATATCTTCTTTTGCCTTCACAACCGAATCGGAAAACGCCCGAATTTCCTGCTGCGCGGAGACCAGTTCGGCTGTGCGTTCCTTCACCCGTTCCTCTAATTGATCGTTCGCGTGCTGCAGACTCTCTTTTCCCCTCGCAATCTCGTCGATCATCTGATTGAACGATTCGGCCAGGACAGAGACTTCCCCCAGTCCTTGAATCTGCGTGAAGCGCAAGCCGTGCCTCTTGTCGAGAGAAACCTCCTGCACTGCCTTGGCCAGTTGCACAATCGGCTCCGCCACCGCGCGCCGAAAGAACCTCGAAACTCCAAGCGCCGCAAGCATCGACAGGATGAGAACGATCGCTCCGATACCGCCATAGAGCTCGAGACGCGCATACAGGGCCTGCACATCCGACCGTATGTACACGATCCCTCGCCTCACCCCATCGGTGACGATCATGCGGCCCAGCACAATATCGTTCTGCCTGTTCCAGACATGCTCCATGCGGCCACTCGACAACTGCGGCCACGCTGCAATCGGCGTTTCTCCTGCGCGCGTGTACGTAGCGAACAGCTTACCGTCGACCGTATAAATCGCGGCGTCGAGGATATTCGGGTCAGCCTGGAAGCTGGCGAGAATCTTGTTTGCATCAGCCTTGTCGTTGGAGGCAAGAGTGATGGCGCTGTTGACGCTGACCATCTGCGCCTGCGCGGAAAGCCGGGCAAACTTCGCTTTGCGAAAGGTCAACAAGTCGTAGCTAATGAATGCGGAGCTTGCGACCACTAGCGCGACGCCGCAGACCAGCATGTTCATCCAGGTAAGTTTTTGGGTAATGGAGCCGTGCGAACTAGAACGCATGCGCGACCTCGATCGTTCTTACTGCCGGATTCTGTTCTGCAAGAAGCAGCTCAAACTCATCGATCAGATGGCTGTCCCACCATCCGCGAGCTGCTTCATTCCGCATGATCTCGATTGCAGATTCATGCGAAAGCGCCGCGCGATAAGGACGATCCGTGACCAGCGCATCGTAGATATCCGTCACCTGCAAAATGCGCGCTGTCAGTGGAATCTCTTCGCCCCTGAGTCCGTCCGGATATCCCGTACCGTCGAGCTTTTCGTGATGATGCCGAATGATGGGCAGCACATGACGAAACGACCGCAGTGGATGGCAGATTCGCTCGCCCGTGGCTGGATGCTGCTCCATAATCGCCCACTCCTCTTCCGTGAGCGGCCCTTTTTTCAGCAGCACATGTTCGGGAACGCCGATCTTGCCGACGTCATGCACAACGCCTGCGCGCCGCAGTGCGACACACAGCTCACCGGGCAGACCCAACCGCCGCCCCAGAGCCTCGGAGTACGACGACAAGCGATCGCAATGACCTTTTGTGTAAGGGTCCTTGGCTTCGATGCTCAGCGCGAGGCTGAACACCACCGTCTCCGCGTTCTCTAACTCATCGGTGAACTCTTTCAGGCGCAGCAACGATCGCGTGCGAGCCAATAGCTCTTGTTTGTTGACCGGCTTGCTCAGAAAGTCCTCGGCGCCGGCGCGAATCCCCTGGATGCGTTCGTCTACGCTCGTCAATCCAGTCACCAGCACAACCGGGATGTACACGGAGCCTGCATCCGACTTGAGCGTCCGGCACACCTCGAACCCGGTCTTTCCGGGCATCATCACGTCGAGGACCGCCAAATCCACGGCATGATCCCGAGCGGCGCGCAAGGCCGCGTCGCCATCCTCGGCTTCGATCACGTCGTAGCCTTCTGCAATGAGAATATCTGCGAGCAGAAGCCGGTTCATCTCGTTATCATCCGCCACAAGAATCATCGGCTTGCTCAGCAGCGAGTTGGGCACGCATCACCTCAGCAGCTCTTGTCCGGTATTGCAGGCACACTTGTACTGATGAAGTTTCCGCCAATGCAACAGTCAGTTTCAACACTTCAAGCTCCTTGCAAAGTGACGAAAGACGCCTCATTTGTCCTAAAAGCCGGGCAACCTTTTAGCGCGCCTAGTAGAGCTATTAGTCGAACCTGTGACCTCTGTACCCGCAAGCGTAGATGTGTCTGACGTAACCCAACGATTGTTTTGACAAAGCCAATCTCCATTTCATATGGTTTTCGGGCAATCAAACGCTTACATTTTCGGGCCTGTAATTCAGTCAGTTTTCATCCGGCGCCAAAGTTTCTGCGCCGTTCTCGTGAGGTCAGGCGTGGCGCACAGCTCTCTCCGAAGCATCCTCTGCGGCGCAATGTTCGCCGTCTCCACATGGTCCGGCTCCGCGCAAATCGGCCCTGCCGCACTACAGGTCGACAATCTCGTAAGCCCGCTCGGCATAGACGATCCCACGCCGCTCTTCTCCTGGCGGCTTCGTGATCCTGCCGCTGGCGCTCGCCAGACTGCCTATCAAGTCCAGGTCGCCTCGACCTCCGCAAGTCTCACTGCCGGCAAAGCGGATATCTGGGATAGCGGCCGGATCGCTTCCTCGCAATCCTTGAACGTCCGCTATCAAGGCCCGGCCCTCACGCCGAGCACTCACTATTTCTGGCGCGTTTTGTTGTGGGATGCAGCCGGAAAACAGTACTCGCAAACCCCATCTTCCTGGTGGGAGACGGGGCTCATGACGCAGGACGGGTGGCGCGCCGACTGGATCGGCTACGAAACGCCGGAAGAATCCGCTGTGCGCAGCGCCAACGCCGCCTGGATCGCCAATCCCGACACGGCTTCGCTCGCAAAGGAAAAAACATCCGAAGAGCGCTTCGCCTATCGCGCGTCCATCGCCCTTGATGGTCCGGTCCGCAGCGCAACTCTCTACGCCACCTGTCGGGAAACGGTCGCTGCCTGGGTCAACGGAAACCAGGTTCTCGAAGCCAATTCCCTGCCGCCTTACAAACAGATGCCGTGGAAGAAGTACGTTCGCGCCGACGTCGCCAAACAGTTGACCGATGGCGCCAACTCTCTCGCTCTTGAGTGCGTGCACTACGTCGTCAATCCCAGTGGCATGATGACCGAAGAGGCGCCGCCGTTAAGCGCGACGCTGTTTGTCGAATACCAGAACGGAAAAACCGCGACATTCTCCAGTGGAACGACCTGGAAATCCGCGATCCACGCTCCCGACGGTTGGCGGCAAAAGAGCTTCGACGATTCCTCGTGGAAGCCAGCAGTCGCATGGGCGCCGCTGACTGTGGCCTTTTCCACCCCGCTCGGCCATCCCTGGATTCCAGACTCAATCAAGTCGCTGCGCCATGTCTTCGATGCGAACAATGGCGTCAAATCTGCCCGGATTTACGCAACAGCCCTCGGCGCCTACGAGCTCTTCCTCAATGGCAAACGCGTGAGCCAGGACGTTCTCGCTCCCGGATGGACTGACTATCGCGAGCATGTGAAGTATCAAACCTACGACGTAACCGGCATGCTCGCCTCGGGCAAAAACGCCATTGCGGCGCTGCTCGCGCCTGGATGGTACGCGACGCCTCTCGAATGGTTTCAGCAGCCCAACAACTATGGCGACACGCCGCCCGCTCTCCGCGCGCAGCTTCGCATCGAATACGCAGACGGCCGCATCGAGTGGGTGAATACGAACCCCGACTGGCAAGCGGATACTTCGAGCATCTTGCACTCCGAGATCTACGACGGAGAGACACAGGATGCGCGCCGGGTCCAAGCCGGATGGAACGCTGCTCAATTCGATGCCCACGCATGGCCGCATGCCACGGCGATCGAGCCGAAGCAAATCCCGATTGAAGCGCAGGACTATCCTTCTATTCGAATCGAAAAAACAGTCGCCGCAAAATCGATGTCCGAGCCCAAGCCTGGCGTCTATGTCTTCGACTTCGGCCAGAACCTCGCCGGCGTCGAACGCGTCCGCCTGCAGGGCCCCGCAGGAACCAACGTCCGCGTTCGCTTCGCCGAGATATTGAACAGCGACGGCACGCTTTACACCGACAATCTGCGCACCGCCAAAGTCACCGATCACTTCATCCTCGCGGGCGCCGGCATCGAGGAGTTCACGCCGCAGTTCACCTTCCACGGTTTTCGCTACGCCGAGATCACCGGCCTTCCCTCTGCGCCGTCAAAAGATTCCATCTCGGCGTTGGTCATTCACACCGATGCCCCGTTCGATGCTCAATTGAAAACCGGAAGCTCCATGATCGACCAGCTCTGGAGCAACATTCTCTGGGGCCAGAGGTCGAACTTCGTCGGCGTTCCCACCGACTGTCCGCAGCGCGACGAGCGCCTCGGATGGATGGCCGATGCGCAGGTCTTCTGGCGCACCGCCAGCTACAACATGGACCTCGCCGCCTTCTCGCGCAAATACGCCGGCGACATGCGCGGCACGCAGGCAGGCACGCCTTTCTATGGCATCTACTCGCCGGGCACGGTGCAGAGTTCCTCCGGCTCCGGCGCAGGATGGAGCGACGCCGGCGTCGTCATCCCCTGGACCTCGTGGCTGCAGACCGGCGACACAAGCGTCATCGAACAAAATTGGGACGCGATGAACAAGTATCTTGCGGCGATTGAATCCGCAAACCCAGACGGTCTTTGGAAGGTCGATTCAGGAATACCGTTCGGCGACTGGCTCTCGCCCGAAGGCAAAACCGATCAAGTTCTCATCGCAACAGCCTACTGGGCCTACGACGTGACTCTGATGCGAGAGATGGCGAGTGCGACAGGCCGCACCGATGCCAAGCAGGCATATGCCGCATTATTCGAGAAGATTCGCGCAGCGTTCCAAAAACAATTTATTCACGACGACGGATTCGTCGCAGGCGCGGACAACAGCGCGTCCCCCTTTGGCCAAATCAATAACCCAAATGCAAAGAGCAAAGGCGGCGATACTCAAACCGGCTACGTGCTCGCTCTGCACATGAGCCTGCTGCCGGATTCTCTGCGCGCCGCCGCCGCGCAGAAACTCGCCGCCAAGATCGAGTCCAACCACGGCCTGCTTGCCACGGGTTTTCTCGGGACTCCCTATCTTTTGGAAGAGCTGACCAAGACTGGGCAAACCGACCTGGCGTACAAGCTGCTGCTCAACACGCAGTATCCCTCATGGGGCTATCTGGTGGACCACGGCGCGACAACCATGTGGGAACGCTGGAACGGCGATCAAATGAAAGACGATCCCAGCATGAATTCGTACAACCATTACGCCTACGGCGCAGTGGCGGACTGGATCTATCGCTACGCCGCCGGCATCGACGCGACGCCGCTGGACGCCGGCTTCCACACCGTCGTGCTGCATCCGATCTTCAGCGCGCGGCTGGGCTCGATCTCGCTCGATTACACATCAGCCTACGGCCTCATTCATTCGAATTGGAAGGTCGAGGGACATACGGCCACATGGCATGTGCGCATCCCCGCAAACGCCAACGGATGGCTTGGCGCCGTATCGGCAAAATGGACGCTGGACGGATCGACGCTCGACAAAAGCCCGAAGGCAAAAGTCGCCGCACTCGATGGCAAGCAAGGCTTTGAACTGCCCGCAGGCGACTACACAATCCAGGCGCCTGTTGAATAACGTCAGCGAACCTTCGTCTCAGGCCGTTCGAGAATCCGCGCCCAACGACAGATGTCCTCCGCGTGCACGCGCGCATCCGGCGACTCCGCCGCAGCCAGTTGCACAGCGAAGTTCCCAATCGTTGAGCCTTCCGTGTGTCCTGTTTCGACGGGTAAACCGGTGCGCTCCGCAGTAAGCCGTGTGAGCAGCTGATTCCGTGCGCCGCCGCCGAGGATGTGAATCCGCAGCAGTCGTTCTCCCAACAACTTCTCGAGGCTCTGGATCGCGGTGACGTAGCGCGCTGCAAGACTCTCGAAGATGGTGCGCGCAAACAGCGGCTCATTGCCGGCACAATCTTCGATCGCCGCATAACCACGCGCGCGCAGTTGTTCGTTCAGACGAGCCGGCATGGCTTCATCCAACAGCAGCGGCGCAGCATCCACATCGACTGTCCCTGGAAAATCTCTGCAACGCTCCGCCTCGGCGACAAGCGCCTCGATCGTCCATGTCCGACCGGCCTTGCGCCAACTCTCGATGCACTGCTTCACAATCCACATGCCGTTCACGTTGGTGTGAAACTGGAATCCGCCGCCGGCCGCGCCCTGATTGGTGAATCCGGCCTGCATGGCTTCCGCCGTTGCAATCGGCGACGCAATGCGCGCGCCCACCAGCGACCATGTCCCCGAGCAGATGTAGGCGACTTTTTTAAGCGAGGTTGGAATGCTCGCAATGGCCGACGCCGTATCGTGACACGCAGGAACAATCAAATCCGTGTCTCGAAATGCATCGAGCTCCGCGAGTTTGCCTGCGACTTTGCCCACCACGGTTCCCGTCGGCACAATCGGAGGCAGTGCTCCTCTCGAAAGACCGAGCCGATCAATCAGCTTTATGGACCAATCGCCAGTGGCAAGATCGACCAACCCGGTGTGCGTAGCATTCGTGTACTCCGCAACCCGCCGCCCGCCGAGCCAGCAAAGAACATATTCAGGCAGGTTGATCCACGGCGCATCCTGCATCTGATCCGCGAGCAATTGATAGATCGTATTGATCCGCAGTGGCTGCGCCCCCGTGTGCGCAAACATCCACTCCGGCGGCGCGATGCGATCGGCCGCTTCCTTCGCGGCCACCGTCCTCTCATCGCGATAGCAAAAGGGATTCGCAACCGGCGCGCCGTTAGCGTCAAGACGCACATAGTCCACAGCCCAGCCATCGACGGCGATCGAAGCAACGCCCTCATGCGCTTCGGCTGCCGCCTTGCGCAGTCCGTCTTCCAGACCCGACGAAATTGCATCGAACGGCCAGCGCAGCGATCCTTCCACATGCACAGGGCCGTTCGCGATCCGATGAATCAGTTCGATCTGTGGCGATCCATCACGCCAGCGTAAAAGCGAGACACGGCAACTCTCTGCGCCGAGATCAATCGCAATCCGCGCGCGAACATCCGTAGATTGACCCGATGAATGATCCAGCGGCGTCACCGCAAGAAGGCCTCGGACAACCCGCCATCGACGGGAATCAGATGGCCCGTAGTGCAGCGCGAGCGCGGGCTGGCCAAAAACAGAATCGCCTCGGCGCAATCGGTTGGATCGATCGGCTGATGCGTCAGCGTGCGCTTGGCGTAAAAACCAGCCAGCAAATCGCGCAGCTCCTCGTCGCTCATCGAATCTTCAAAGGTAATCCCATACTTCGAAAGCGAAGCCCTCACCCGATCGCGCGGAAACATGGTCGAGCCCTTCACAACCGTAGCCGGCGAAATGCCATTCACACGCACCTTAGGCGCCAGCCCCACAGCCAGCTCGCGCACCAGGTGGCTAAGCGCCGCCTTGCTCACGTCATATGCCTCACTGCCCCGCTTAGGAACAACCGCATTGGCCGAGCTCGTCAGCACGACAGAACTCTGGAGTCCCTGCGCAGCAAAGATCTTCGCCGCCTCATCGCAAAGTAAATAGTTCGACGTCACATTGACATCCAGAGTCATCGCCCATTGGCTTTCGGAGATGACGCCATCGGGCGAAGACGGAAACATCGCCGCGGTATTAATCAGTAGATCGATCCCGCCAAACGCTGCGACCGTCGCCTTCAACGCGTCGCGAATAGCATCGCGGCTCCGAATATCCACACTCGTCGAAGCAACAAACTCCTTCGACGTCGCCTTCGCCAACTCGTCTGCCACCGCGGCGGCCGACGCCGCATCGCGATCCGCAACCATCACGTGCGCCCCGCGCGCTGCGGCCAGCAACGCAACCTCCCGGCCGATGCCGCTGCCCCCGCCCACAACCAGAGCGATGAAACGGCTGAGCTCCTTTTCTGCAGGCTGGCGTCGAATTTTTGCTTCCTCAAGAAGCCAATACTCGATGCGAAACGCCTCACTCAGCGGCATCGCCACATAGTTCGTGAAGACCTTGAACGAGTCCGGCGCCATCCCCTCGCCGCACTGGGGCACTACACTCGATCTCTGGCCTGATGCCTGCTCGTCTTCAAGCAGGCTCGCGCCTTCCATCACATGAATGGCGTTCGTATAAAACTCGCCGGTGATGCGCGCCTCTGTCTTCGATTTGCCAAAGCTGAACATGCCCAGGCCGGGAATCAAGACAATGGTTGGATTGGGATCACGCAGAGCGGGCGAATCTGGCTGCGCGAGCGATTGATAGTAGGCGCGGTACTGCTCGCGATACTCCGCCAGCGACGCATCGATATGCTGCTTCAGCGCATGCACGTCTTCGTTCTCTGCCCATGGCACAAACAACGGCCGAATCTTGGTGCGAATGAAGTGATCGGGACAACTCGTGCCGAGAAACGCGAGTTCCTTCGCGTGTTTGGAATTGACGAAGTTCAGCACATCCTCATCGTCGCTGAAGCGTGCGATCCACTTCCGCTGCGCGCTCACGCGTCCACGCAGATATGGCGCCACTTCTACCGCGAGTTCTTTGCGATTCGATCGCGCAGACTGCATCGCGCCGCCGTAACGAATCGCTCCCTTGCGCTCTCCATGGTTGGCGATGAACTGCCCCAGTTGATCAATCACCGTGAGCGTATTGACATAGCACTCGCGTTGCGTCTCGCCCCACGTAAACAGGCCGTGGCCCCCAAGCACAATGCCATCGCAGTCCGGATTCGCTTCCACCGCGCGCTTCAGCATCATCGCCAGTTCAAACCCAGGACGCAGCCACGGAACCCAGACCAGCTTGTGATGAAACTCGCGGTTGAACTGCTCCATCTTCTCTTTGCCGTTGGCCGAAGCCGCCAGCGCAATCCCCCAGTCGGGATGCAGATGATCCACGTGCGCAAACGGCAGGAAGCCGTGCAGCGGCGTGTCGATCGATGCAGCTACAGGATTGTTGCGGAAGGCGCACAGCGCATACATCTCCACCATCGAGTCTTCCGTATCGACGCCCCGATAGAGATGCTCAAGCGCCAGCAGCTTCTCCTGGTACAGCGTCGCAAATCCGGTCCGCTTGATGCTGCCCAGATCGCCGCCGCTACCCTTCACCCACAGCACCTTCACCGTCTGGCCGGTGAGTGGGTCCAGCTCATCGAGCTTCGAGCTCGTGTTGCCGCCGGCAAAGTTGGTAATGCGCAGGTCCGAACCGAGCAGATTCGAGCGATAACGCAGCAGCTCCGGCTCGTCGAGCTTATCTGCGACAGCAGGATCCCAGCGGTCTTCGAGAAATTTCAGCGACGGAGTAGCAAGAGCAGCGACAGTCATGAACACACCTTGTGAATCGTGCAATCGGATTTAACCTAGCACAGATAGAAGCTAGAGTGAATTGTTTCCCAAATGGATAAAATGGCTACTCGTTCGACACGACAGGCTCAGTTTTCCTGGATGCTGCTTTAGCATTCTTAGCGCCTTCCTCAGCAAGCGTCTCCCGTGTGACCGCATGATGCCGCACATAGTTGTACGGAGGCACAGCATGCCCGCGCAGCAACGCAATTCCGAGTTGGATAAGACGCGGGCCATAGGTCTCAGCCCCATGAGAAATCGAACCGATCAGAGCGCTATTTGATTTTTGTATCTCGCTGAGCGCTTCAGGAATGCAGTCCTGCCCCACAATCGCAACATGCTGTTCGGATCCGGCCTCACGCGCCGCATCCAGCACGCCGAGCGCGCTCGAGTCAGTCGCCGCCGCCACCAGAATCCGCTCGCCCCTGTGCTGGCCCATGAACTCTGAAGTCGCGACGAAACTCGGACGCCTCATGCCGCGCCCATCCAGACGCACAAAGCGATCGGCGGAGATGCCGCCAAGTCGCTCACGAATGCCTTCGAAGGCGCCTGCAATGCGGCTCTGCACAAAGCTGCCGGCCTCGGAGAATCCGATGCCCAGCACCCAGTCCGCCGAGCCTCCCCATTCGCTCATCGCATATTTGGCGAGTAACACGCCTGCCTCATGGCCCACCTCGAAGTTATCGACGCCAAAATAGGTCGCATTCGGATGCGGCACATCGATGGCAATCAGAGGAATCTCCGCTTTCTTGAAGATATGCGCAACATGTGGCGCGACGTGCTCTTCAACCTGAAACTCGAGCGCCAGATCGACGCGCTGGCGCGCAAACTCTTCGGCGTTTTTGATCGCGACGTCCGCATCGTAACGATTGTCCAGCGGAACCAGCTCCACGCCCGCAGCCGCAGCCGCCGCGGTGATGCTTGCGCTCACCTCCACGGAAAACGGCATATCTGCGCTCTGCGCGGCGAACCCAAAACGCAGACGCCGTGGCCGCGAAACCAGCCTGTAGTGCCCGCTTTGTCCTTGCGCCACATAGCCGCGATGCACCAGCGTCTTTAGAATGCGATAAACCGAAGTCTTGGATATCTTGGTTTGTTGATAAACATCTTCCAGTGTGACAGGACCACCGGTTTGTTCAAGAAGCTCCACAACATCGAGAGCTTTAGAAAGAATAGGAATCAGGTACAGCCGCTTCAGCTTAGGTTTAGACAACCTGCCGCCCCCCGAATCACGGTTGCCGTGCTGTTGTGACTTACTTGCGATCTATGCATACGAGGCCGCCGGCGCCATCTTTGCGGCTCGCTCCACGCTGATGCGCTGCACATATCCGCTCTCCGCCAATGCGCGCAGCGGATCCTCAGGAAGCCCACGCGATGATCGCCATTCTCGCACAAGGGGCCGCACGTCATACCAAAAAGCGCCGCGAAAGAGTTCTTCCGCAGCTACTAACTCGCACTTATCCTGTAAATACTTCAGCTGCTCGCGATCCACAAGAGCAGCTTTTAGCCATAACTCCTGTGCAGTCGCCACCGTCTGCACCATAGCTTCCATCTTGCCTTTCAAGTTATGGCTCTGATCAATCATGAATGCGACATGAGATAGCACGTCCCGCCCGGAAAGCTGAAGCTCATGAAAGATGCGAAAGATCTGATAGGGATCGATAGAGCCGAGAGTAAGATCGTCATCGGCATAACGGCGATCGTTAAAGTGGAATCCGCCCAGCAGGTTTGTATGCAGAAGCCACGCGACGATCTGTTCTATGTTTTGCGAGGAATAGTGATGCCCGGTGTCCACCAGCACCCGCGCTTGTGGCCCGGCCTTCACGGCCAGATGCGAAGCCATGCCCCAGTCAGCGATGTCGGTGTGATAGAAAGCCGGCTCAAAGGGCTTGTACTCGATTAACAATCTCTGCTTGGGCCCAAGCGCCCGGTGCGCCTCCGCAAGCGCCTCTTCCAACCACTCGATGCGCTTGCGCATGCTCTGTGTCCCCGGATAATTCGATCCATCCGCCATCCATAACGAGATGTCGCGCGAGCCAAGTTTCCGCGCGATCGCAACGCAATCCAGCACATGCGCCAGCGCCTGCCCACGTATCTCGCTCGAAGGATTGCAGAGCGAACCGAACTTGTACTCCTGGTCCTGAAAGAGATTGGGATTGATCGACCCCGCAACCACGCCATGCTTCGCTGCGAGCTCATGCACCGTCTCGGCGTCTGAAACGCCGTTCGGCAGATCCCACAACACATGCAGGGCAAGCGTCGGCGTCACGCCGGTAAGCTTCTGCACTTGTCCTGCGTCGCTGAACTTCTCCTCCAGCGTCGATGCCGCCGCAGGCTGCAGAAATTTCCCGAAACGCGTGCCGGTATTCGCAAACCCCCAAGAGGGAATTTCAATCTGGAAGGCGTCGAGCTCCTCAAACGCATACTTCTGGAGGTCCGATTCTGTTCTCATAATTTTTTCCTCCGTCCTTGTGCGCGGATGAGCAGTCGCGCTTTTACGAACGACAAGAAACTCCTCTCGTTTAGAGTTTCTTGCCTGGGTTTTATGACTGCTGTGATGCGTTTAAAAGAGATGTATTCACCATTTGTTTGGTAACCGAACAAATGCGATTATTTCGCCTAATTTCCGGTTTTCACGGCGATTCACCTCACATTGGACGCTACATCGTCCCAAATACGTTTTCTATTGGAATTATTTCAGAAAGCACGGAAGTCAAGCCATCCCCCTGCCGCTTCACATTATAAATACTTAATTTGATTGAGTGTACGAGCCGTAGCTTGCATGGCCATCAAAAGCAGCTATCAAAAACTTCTGCGGCCGAACGAATATGATGGTGCGCTTGAGGACGTGATGGCTCTTTGGCGGCGGCTCCCTCTCCGAAGTCTTCTCGTCTTATGGCTCTTCCTGTTCAGCGCTGTCGCGTTTCTCGATCGCACCAACATCTCCATCGCCGGCGGGGCGATCCGTGACGAGCTCCACATCGACAACATCCACCTCGGCTGGATCTTCAGCGCATTCCTGGTCGGCTATGCTGCCTTCCAGGTCATCGGCGGTTGGCTCGCATGGCGCTTTGGTCCACGCCGCGCGCTCGCAGCGGGCGTTGTCTGGTGGGGACTGTTCACTGCGCTCACCGCCATCGTGAGCCCGCGCATCGCTTATGCGCTCCCGGTCCTCATTCTGATTCGTTTTTCGCTCGGCGCGGGCGAAGCTGTCATGTACCCGGCTGCCACTCAATTCGTCGCTCAGTGGATTCCTGTCGCCGAGCGTGGCCGCGCCAATGGCTGGATCTTTGCCGGGGTCGGCGCTGGCGCCGGACTCAGTATCCCCGTGCTCGCCTGGCTCAACAGCCGCTATGGCTGGAGAGCTTCTTTTTGGTTCAGCGCATGCGTCGGACTGGCGATCGGCCTTGTTTGGTTCGTGATTGCGCGCGACCGACCCGAAGAGCACCCCCTCGTCTCGCCGGAGGAACTCGCACTGATCCAGGCGACTCGAAGGGCTACAGTCGCGGAACCGTTGAGCGTCGTTCAGCCATGGCGCAAATCTCTCGTCAACCGCAACGTCGCCGCTCTCACCCTCAGTTACTTCTGCTTCAGCTATGTCGCGTGGATCTTCTTCAGTTGGTTCTTCATCTACCTTGTCCAGGCGCACGGGATCAATCTCAAAACCAGCGCCTTCTTCTCGATGCTTCCCTTCCTCGCCATGACTGTCTGCTGCCTGTCGGGCGGCGCATTCAGCGACTGGCTCTCGAACCGCCTGAGTCGGCGCGCAGGTCGATGCGGCGTCGCAGCCTTTGCCTTCGTTCTCACCGCAATCTTCCTCATCGTTGGATCGCGCATCTCCAGCGCCTACGCCGCGAGCCTGATTCTCGCCGGTGGCGCCGGCGCCTTGTATCTCTCGCAGAGCGCCTACTGGGCCGTCAGCGCCGACATTGCCGGCGAACGATCCGGCGTGGTCTCCGGCGTGATGAACATGGGCGGCCAGATCGGCGGCGCCACCACCGCGTCGCTTACGCCGTGGCTCGCCGCCGCATTCGGCTGGAGTTCTGCATTTTTCTTCGCCGCGATGTTGGCGATTGTGGGCGGCGCATTATGGCTGCTGGTCGAACCCGGCGACGCCAAAGCCGCATCGATTTGATTTGCGATGGCCGTGCTCTGAAGATATTGAAAATCTCGTGAATTCAACTGACTAGAAACAAATCGTGGATTCGTCTCTCGCCAAAGACCAGCACGTTCTGAACGAACAGCCTGCAGATTCCGCTCTTTACGCTTTCTCTAGCGACCCATGATGTAGAATCGGGGCGAGCATGGAGATTTTTCTCAATCTCGCCTGGTTAGTTGTCGCGCTGCTCAGCGTGATCTTGTGGCTGCGCTATGAGCATCGCACAGGCAAAGAGCGGCGGTTGCCTCTGATCGCCCTGGCTATGCTGTTGCTCATTCTCTTTCCCGTCATCTCGGTCAGTGACGACCTCTGGTCGATCCAGAATCCTGCCGAAACCGACACCTCGCAACGGCGCGATCATATTGCTCCCTGTCCTCATTGTCTTCTGCCTGCCGTAGCCACGCCGCTTGCTTCGCTGCTCGCTCTGTTTCGTCCGGAGATCCAATACATCTCCGCGCTGCCCGTATCTGCAGCGCACGTCTATCACGATCCCGCGCGCGACAGCGTTGAAAATCGTCCTCCCCCCACAGCCTGACTCAGGGTTCTCCGTCCTTTTTACTGGCTACCAATTCTCTCTGACCGTCGTGCGGGGCACGGACGCGAAGGATAAGTATGAGACCAAGATTCAAATCCTGGCCCTGGCTTGCGGCCTGCGCGCTCGCTATGACCGCAGCCGTTTGCCCTGCGCAACAAGCGCTGAACTGGGACCAGGTGAAGTCGAAATTCGAATCCGCCAATCCAGCGCTGAAAGCCGACGCTCTGAACGTCGATGAGATGCGCGCCGAAGAAATCACTGCCTACCTCCGGCCCAATCCACAATTCACCGCCAGCGCCGACGGTACGCAGTTCGCGCCGCACGACGGCGTGTGGACCCCCTTCAAAGGAACAGACGTTGTTCCCAGTCTCAGCTACCTGCACGAACGCGCCCACAAGCGCGAGCTGCGCCTCGACAGCGCAAAAGAAGGCACGCAGATCGCCGAGTCCCAACACGAAGACCTGAAGCGCAACCTGGAATTCACACTCCGCGCAGCCTTCGTGAACACGCTGCAGGCCAAAGCCATCCTCGACCTTGCCAAAGCCGATCTGGAGTACTACGACCACATCATCCAGATCAGCCGCGATCGCTTTCGCGCCGGCGACATCGCCCAGATCGATCTCGACCGTATCGAGCTGCTTCGCGTCCAGTACGAAACCGAGATCCAGTCCGCCATCGTCAACCTGCGCACCGCGAAGATTCAACTTCTTCAGCTTCTGGACGACCACACGCCGGTGGAGCAATTCGATGTCGCAGGCCCGTTCGACTTCTCCGACAACCTGAAGCCCCTCGACGATTTTCGCCAGATCGCGTTCGACGCGCGGCCCGACCTGCGCGCCGCTCTTGAAACGATCCAGCAGTCGCAGACCAATCACAAGCTGGCCCTAGCCAACGGCTCGACCGACCCAACCTTCAGCGGCTGGTACACCTGGAATTCTTCCACCAACAATCTCAATGCCAACCAAACCATCGGCGCCAGCGTGAATATTCCGCTGCGTATCTTCGACCACAATCAGGGCGAAAAACAACGCACACAGATTGATATCAGCCGCAGCCAGCAAGCCAGCGAAGCCACGCGAGCCCAGGTCTTCAGCGACGTTGACTCAGCCTACACGCAAGTCGACAGCGACGTCACACTGCTCAAGCCCTACCGGGACAAATACAGAGATCAGGCCACGCGAGTGCGCGATACGATCACGTACTCCTACCAGCATGGCGGCGCGTCTCTGATGGATTTCCTCAGCGCGCAGAGCGATTACCGCGCCGTGCAAGAGGCTTATCTGCAACTCGTCGGCGCTTATCTGACGGCCGCCGCACAGCTCAACCTAGCTGTTGGACGTGAGGTCCTCCAATGACAAAGCCCTTCTCTTTCGAGCGATCTTTTTCCGGACCCGCAATTCTCGTAATCGGCGCATCCATTGCGCTCGGCATCTCCGCCTGCGGCAAAAAAGAAGAAGGCGACGGGGCGCCGCCTCCTGCAAAGGTGGTCCAGGTCTCCGACATGAACGTGATCACCATTGACCCGCACGATGTGAGCAAGTTCCCCATCGTGAGCGCTGGCCAGATCGAAGCCGCCGCCGAGCTGAAGGCTACAGGAACAGTCTTCCCCGACATCTCCCGCGAGGTGCCCGTCATCTCCATCGCCAACGGTCGCGTCGTCGACATCAAGACTCGCCTCGACGACAACGTCAAGAAGGGCCAGTTGCTCTTCAGCGTGCAGAGCGGTGACGTCACCAACGCGTTTGACGCTTATCTGAAGGCCGTCAACGACGAACAATTCGCCAATAAGGCCGACATTCGCGCCAAAGATCTCCTTCAGCACGGCGCCATCTCGCAGGCCATGGTCGAACAGGCCGACGACGCGGAGAATGACGCCAAAGCCGATCTCACGGCTGCCGAAGAACAACTCAAAGTCCTCGGCGTCGACAAGGAACACCCCAGTCCCATCCTTCACGTCTACGCGCCGATCTCCGGCGTCATCATCGGACAAAACGTCACCAACGCCGCTGCCGCCGGCGTCACGCTCTCCGGCTCGGCCACCGCCTTCACCATCGCCGATTTGTCCAGCGTCTGGATTCTCTGCGACGTCTACGAAAACGATCTGCCCAAATTGCAGCTCGGCCAGGAAGCCAAGATAAAACTCGACGCCTATCCCGACCGCATCCTGACCGGCCGCATCAGCGATATCGGCCCTGTGCTTGATCCTTCCATCCGCACGGCAAAGGTGCGCATTCAGGTCCCCAACCCCGGCATTCTCCGCCTCGGCATGTTCGCCGCCGCAACCTTCTCCGGTCGCAAGAGCACTACCTACACCGTAGTGCCCGCCGATGCAGTCTTGCATTTGCACGATCGCGATTGGGTCTATGTGCCCCTCGGCGGCAATCGCTTTAAGCGGACAGAAGTGCGCACCGGAAACATGCTCGCGGACAACCGTCAGGAGATCATGTCCGGCATTGCGCCGGGCCAGCAGGTCGTCACCAACGCCTTACTGCTCGAAACAGCAGGGAATCAGTAATGATCCGCTCGTTTGTCGATTTTGCATTGAAGAACCGCTGGCTGGTTCTTGGCGGCGTCATTGTCCTCACCGTGTGGGGCGTCATCTCCTTTCGCAATCTGCCCATCGAAGCCTATCCCGACGTCGCCAACAACTACGTCCAGATCATCACCCAGTGGCCTGGCCGCAGCGCCGAAGAGATCGAACGGCAAGTCACGGTGCCGGTCGAAATTCAGATGGCCGGTATTCCCCATCTCACCAACCTGCGCTCCACCACGCTCGCCGGCTTGTCGAGCTTGATGATGATCTTTGACGACAACTCCACCAGCGACGTCAATCGCGAGCATGTGCTGGAGCGTTTGAATCAGGTCAACCTGCCCTCAAATATCACGCCGCAGATGGGAACCGACTGGAGCCCCGTCGGACAAATCTTCTGGTACACGCTCGAGAGCAGCAATCCCGCCTACGACGTGATGGAGAAGAAATCACTGGAAGACTGGACGCTGGAGAAATCCTTCAAGGGCGTCCCCGGCGTCGTCGACGTGTCGAGCTTCGGCGGCCCCACCAAGGAGTATCAGATCCGGCTCGACCCCAATAAGCTTGTCGCCTACGGGCTCTCCATCGCACAGGTTGAACAGCAGATCGCCAACAACAACACCAACGGCGGCGGCAGCTTTATCGAGCAGGGCGCGCAACAAGTCAACGTGCAGGCCCTTGGCCTCTATCGCACCGTGCAGGACATCGAAAACACCGTCATCAAGAACAGCAATGGCGCGGCAATCAAGATCAAAGACATCGCCACCGTCGCCCAGGGCCCGAAGATCCGCCTAGGCCAGATCGGCAGATCTACTCATTTATCCGACGGCACGATCGTCGACAATCCCGACACCGTCGAAGGCATCGTTCTTCTGCAAAAGGGCGACG
>DATHNJ010000070.1:0-9832 GCA_035486155.1 Occallatibacter sp.
GTCGGAGATGTCGTAGCCGTAGTCGACGCCGGGCGAGGGGTACATGGGTGTGATCCAGATGGCGTCGATGCCGAGATCGTGCAGGTAGTCGAGGCGCGAGGCGATGCCCTTGATGTCGCCGATGCCGTCGCCGTCGGAGTCCTGAAAGCTGCGCGGGTAGATCTCGTAGATGACGGCGTGACGCCACCACTCGGGACCGTCGGTTTGGTTGGGTTCGATTGTGGGCGGCGTCTGGCCAAGGGCCGCGAATGCGGCGGCCACAAGAGACAGGGATATCGTGGTGCTTGCGAACTTGCTGGTCCAGTGCATTGCGTGCTCCCTGAGAATCTGATCCGCGGAAATGGCGGTTTGATTCTCACTTCCGCTGCTCGTAAAGTCGGCAGCGGTGTGAACACGCCAAGCTATCACAAACGCGCGGATTGAGACACAAATTGTGGATCAGGCGTCGTGCGGCGGCGATCAGTCTTTCAGGTTCTGCGCGGCCAGCATCGACTCGAGAATCTGGTCGGAGACTTCTTTGACTGCGCTGGGCGAGTGGGATAGGAACAACGTATTGGTCTTGTCGCTTTCTCCTATGGACTTGAGAGTGTCGAAGTATTGCGTGACTAGCACCAGTTGCATCACGTCGCGCGAGGTGGTTCCTTCGACGGCTTTCTGAAATTGTTCGATGGAGGACTGCAGGCCTTCGACGATGGCGCGGCGCTGGTTGGCGATGCCCTGGCCCTGCAGGGCTTTGCTCTCGGCTTCGGCCTCGGCTTTTTTGACGACGAGAATCTTGTCGGCTTCGCCGCGGGCCGTGGCGGCGACCTGCTCGCGCTGGGCGGCGTTGATGTCGTTCATGGCGGACTTGACCTTGGCGTCGGGGACGATGTCGGTGACCAGAACGTTGACGATCTCGTAGCCGAAGGCGGCCATGTCGGCGTCGAGCTCCTGCTTGACGGCTAACGCGATGCTGGCCTGCGAGGCGAAGACGTCATCGAGGCTCATGCTGGGCACGTGGCCGAGGATGACCTGTTCAACGTAGGACTTGATCTGCGCCACTGGGTCGGAGAGCTTGTAGAACGCGTCGTAGACCTTCTCGGGGCGGACACGATTTTGCACCGAGATAGGGATGGTGACGAAGACGTTGTCCCGAGTCTTGGTCTCCATGGTGAGATTGATTTGATTGACGCGCAGGCTGACGAGGCCGGCGACGGTGTCGAAGTAGGGCGCCTTCCAGTTGAGTCCCGGTTCGGCGACGCGCAGGAATTTGCCGAAGCGCGTGATGATGGCGAGCTGCGCGGTATTGACGGTGAAGAAGCTGCTCAAGACGAGGGTGATGAAGATCAATCCGCCGATCGCCAATGGAATTAGAACGAGCGCGTCCATCGCTTGCCTCCCGGCTACAGATAGGTGGGTAACCAGCGAATTGTACCGGAAGGCGGATGCGGGTAATGTTGCGATCTTATGGACGGGGGGAACGCAGGTCATCGGTTTTGGCGCGATTCCGAAGATGGGTTTGCATCGCCCCCGGGGGCTCTGGGTTTCATGCGGCGATCATTCCCAGGGTTGCGCTTCGCTTCACACTGGGCTATTTTCCTTGGCTCCCTACGGGAGCTAGAACGCGCGGCCGATGGATGGAGCTGTCGAGGTTCGGCTTTCCCGCCCTTGCTTCGCAAGGATGGGGCACCCACTTCGTGCTTTCCGACGTCTCAAAATCGAGACATGGGCGCCCATTTTCGTGCGGATTGGGGCTTAGTGTTGGGCAGCGGTGGTTGCCTGTGCTTGCGGGGATGCGGGCGGCGGTTGCTCGTCGGGGCGCTGCGGATGAGTGTGGGGCATGCCTTTCACGTCGACGCCGAATTCGGGGTTCTTGTAGGTGCCGCCGATGTGGATGGGAACTTCGGTTCCGGCGCCGTCTTTTTTGAAGAAGCGATCGGCGGGTTTGAGCAAAAAACCCTTCCAACCGCCGACCATTTTGGAGACGGTGGCCTGCATCCTGGCGACGCCGATGAATCCTAACTGGCCACCGTCGAGCTTGTACGCGCCTTTTAGCTCGATGTCGGCGCCGGGCACAGTGAAGGCGAGGTTGGGCAATTCGATCTCGCCCTTGGCCATCTCGAAGTCACTCTCCATGTGGGACTGGACGCTCTCGTGATCGGGCGACTTCGCGTCGTGAGGACGGCCTTGTCCGCGCAGGCTGAGCTCCGCAATCTTGCTCTGCACCTTGTCGCTGGTGAACTGCGCCTGATCTAGCAGGAAATGGCCTTTGAGCCCCATGCGCTCGTGTACCGGCTCCTTGCCGGGAGGAATGTGCAAGGCGGCGTTGATGGTGACTGCGCCGGTGAGCAGGGGCGTATCGCTGCTGCTGGCCAAGTGAAGAAAGTCGTCGATGTGGCCGTCGTTTATTTGAATGGCGAGGTCGATGTCGTGACCGATGCCGTGCAGAGCGCCATCCGCGTCGTGCTTGTAAGCGCGCACGATCTGGCCGCGCGCGGTGATGTGTGATTTGCCGAGGATGGCATTGACAGGATCGAGGCGCGTGTCGCCGTTGGTGGCGTCGACGATGGCGTGGAAGTGCGTCTCGAGATCCATCTTGTTGCCGAAGTGGGTCAGGCTGAAGTCGGGCGTATGAGTCTGGCCGTCGACGTCGAGATCGCGCAACGTGCCGGAGTACTCGCCCGTGGAATCGAGTGTGCCGGCGATGCCCTTGAAGTCGCCGAGATTGGCGTGATCGAACTTGTAGTCGCCGGAGATGGGCGATTCGCCAGGGTCGGCCACTTGCCATGGACCGAAGATGCCCTTGGTATGCACGATGCCGACGGGCTTGGGGTTGGTCAGCTCGGCCTCGTAGTGCATCGAGTTATTGGGGGAGATGTCGGTGACCTTGAAGCGCGCGATGTCAATTACGAGCGGCAGCTTACCGGGCTTGCTGGTTTCGAGAATCAGCGTCGTGTTTTTGCCCTCGACGGCGCCGAGCTGGAAACGAATGGGAAGGCTGCTTGATTGTGTTGGGGCGGCGTCGCTCGCAGGTTGAGGCGAGACATGCAGGAAGCGCGACTTGGGCGGAAGGGCGACGCGCAGGCCCTCAAGGCGAATGTCGCCGATGTGAATGGGCTTGTCGGGCTTGTAGTTCAGCGGCACATGGAAGCCGAAGGAGGCGAGGCTGATGAGAGGCTCGTCGATTGCAGGCAGCGGATTCGCGACCTGGACCCCAGCTACCTGCGCGGGCGGCCAGATGCGCAGGCCGCGACCTTGCGCCCACACTCCCCACTCGCCGCGCAGACCGTTGCCGAGCGAAACGTGGAAGGCATCGAGTTCGACGCGCGCGTGGAAGTGATCGGAGAGACCTTGCACAATGCGCGTGCGGAGATAGGGCTCGGCGCGGCGAGCCGCGATGAAGCCGGTGACTGTGAGGGCCCCGAGCAAAACGATCAGCACTCCGGCAGTCCACCAGAGCCAGCGGAATCTGCGTCCGAACGATGCTCGCTCTTCACTCAATTTTTCAATCCTGCCTCATTGGATGCGCTTGCTTCCTTTGTGCGCAACCATTTTCTTATTGGACGACGAAGGGCTTAGAGCAAATCGGAGCAAGCGCGCTATGTTGAGTTTCACGGGGATCTCTGCGCAACCCCTTACGAGCTATGCGGTGTTTGGCAATCAACTCATCCATGAGGGCTGCCGAAAGAACATCCCTCAGTGGCTGAAACTCCCACATTTTGGTGGCCTTTTACGGCGCGACTGAAGTCGCGCGCCTTCAAAGCATGACTCGCATTATCGCTGACCACGGATGGGCTCTTCGATACAGCGCCTCCGGTTTTGCTATAGACTGCTTGGAATAGATGCACGCCTTCATCGAAAACCTCGCCAGATTGCAAGACCTAGACATTGAGCGGGCGCGGCTGACGCAGACCGTGCGATCGCTGCCGGCGGAGATTGCCAAAGCCGAAGGCGAGTTGACGCGCGCGCAGCGACAGGCTGCCGAGGCGTCGGATGCGCTGGTGCGCGAGGATGTGCTCCGCACGCGGCTGGAGCGCGACGTCGAGGGGCATCGGCAGAAGGCTGCTCGTTACCGTGCGCAGCAAGACTCGGTGACGACGACGGCGCAGGCCGCGGCGATCGAGCATGAGGTGCATTTCGCCGAGAGCGAGATCGAGCGACTGGAAGCTGAAGAGTTCGCCAGCCTGGAGCGGACTGAAACGCAAGAGACGACGCTGGCGGCGGCGCGCAAGCAGGTAGAGGAGTCGGCTGCGACGCTGGACAAGACGCGCGCGTGGGCGGCGGAACAGCAGAAACAGATCGGCCAGGAGCTGGCGGCGATTGAAGACGAACGCGTGTCGGTAAGGCCGACGATCGAGCCGGATCTGCTGGCGCGTTTCGATCGCATTGCAGCCAGCCGTGGGACGGGGTTGGCGCGCGCGGAGAACCAGCAGTGCACGGGCTGCCGCATGGGCGTGCGGCCGCAGACGTGGAATCAATTGCGCGAGGGCGAGTTGCTGACGTGCGACAGTTGCGGACGGCTTCTCTATTGGGATGCGACGATCACTCCAGCGGCGAAAGCTCCGCAGGCCGAACCGGCGGGCAGCGACGGACGCGCAGTGCGCAGAACGCGACCGGCGGGCGCTTAAGAGCCCGTTAGGCGGGTTCGCCTCACCTGAGAAAATAGAAGCAAAGATTTCGCGAGCGAGGAGCTGGCGTTGAAGCGGATTTGTGTCGACATGGATGAGGTGATGGCCGATACGTTGGCCGAGCACCTGCGCCGTTACAACCAGGAGTTCGATGAGGCGGTGACTGTTGAGGACCTTGCGGGAAAAGGGCTGTGGGAGATTGCGCCGCTCGATCGCCAGCAGCGGTTGCGCGCATTTCTGGACGCGGAGGATTTTTTCGAGGACCTCGCCCTTATGCCAGGTGCGCAGGAAGTTCTGAAGGATCTCTGCACGCGGTTCGAGGTCTTTATCGCGACGCAGGCGATGACGGTGCCGAACTCTATGGGCTCGAAGTATCGGTGGCTGCAACGATATTTCTCGTTCATTCCGCCGACCCATTACGTGTTCTGCGGGAACAAGAGCATTTTGCGCGCGGATTATTTGATCGATGATCTGCCGCGGAATCTGCAGCGTTTTGAGGGAACGGGAGTGCTGTACACGGCGCCGCATAATTTGATGGCAACGGGATATGCGCGTGTGAATGACTGGCAGGATGTGGCCGAGTATTTCGCGAAGGTTGTTGATTGAGAGACGTACGTTGCGAGGGGTGAAACCCGACCCCATGCGTCGCCCTTCGGGAGCGTGATTCTTGGATAGCGATCAGCGAGGTTTGAGCATGGCATAACGATCTTGCGCGACTACCCGCGCAAGATCGCTATGCCCGATGCGATGCCTAGCGGCCGCCGGCTTGCGCCACGTGGTGCCCTGCACCCTGTGGGGTCGGCGGAGTGTGTGGCCCCGCCTGCCCAGACGGGCTGGGTGGACCTGACTGACTTTGCAGTGGATTAGTGGGGCTGCCTGGGAGGCCGCGCGGAACGCCCTGCCGCAACACTGCGACCGGGGCCGCAGGCGGTGGTTGATGCATGGTCACGATGAGAGCATCGGCCGAACGCTTTCCTATGCACACGTACGAGTGCGGCGTGCTGGCGTCGAAGTAGACGGCGTCGCCGGGCTCGAGCGTGGACTGATGCTCGCCGTGGCGAATGTCGAGCTGGCCTTCGAGCAGATACAGGAACTCGTAGCCGGGGTGCACGTGAGCGCGCGGCTCGTGCTCCTTATCTAGCGGAATGAACTCCGCGAAGTAAGGGTCCATGTGCCGATCGGGCACCATGTAGCCGAGGCTTTCAAAGAAGTAGGTCGGGTCGTCGACGCCAGTCTGCGGCATGCGGACGCGTTCTTTGCGCCGATGCACGCGGAACATGGCCTGCGGTTCGCTCTCAAAGAAGTACGAGAGGTCTTTGGAGAAGACCATTGCGATGCGAGCGAGATTGCGCAGGGTCGGGACGACGCGGCCGGTTTCAAGCTGCGACAGGAAGCTTGCGGATAACCCGGTATGCCTGCCGAGTTCGACCAGGCCCATGGATTTCTTGAGCCTGAGGCGCTTGATGCGCTCGCCGATGTGTTTTTCGGCGATGAATCGCTCGGTGGTTTCGATGTCGACTTGCGACTTCTGCGTTTCCTCGCTGTGGACCGTTGCCAACTCCGTCGTCATCAGCGACTCTCCCAGGGTGATTCACCCATTCAAAATGTTGCCCCGATCAAAACGTATTCTTATATTACTAAAACTGCCAAGGCGGGGCGAAAACGCGCCGTAATTAGCCGAAAGCGCGGAGAATCAATTCAATATATGTGGAGATGAGCAAAAACACTCAAGAGGTTGTAGAGCCGATGGCGAAGATTGTTTTGAGCGGGGCTTCAGGCACATTGGGACGCGCTCTACGGGAGCGCCTGAACGCCCGTCTAGTGCCAACTTTAGACTTGGTTCGGAATTCGAATCCGGGTCCGGGGCAGGTCGCCTGGAATCCTGCGGCGAATCCTGCGATGGCCGACGCGAGCTCGCTGGAAGGATGTTCGGCGGCGATTCATCTGTCGGGCGCCAACTTGGCTGCGCGGCGTTGGACGGAGGCATACAAGCGCGAGCTCGTCGCAAGCAGGGTGGATTCGACGCGGGCGCTGGCGGAGCTGCTGGCTGGATTGCGCCAGCGACCGAAGACGCTGGTGGTTGCCTCGGCGGTGGGGTTCTACGGGGACCGCGGCGACGAGGTACTGGATGAGTCTTCGGCGCCCGGCGCTGGTTTTCTTGCCGATATGTGCCGGCGGTGGGAAGACGCGGCAAAGCCGGCGAAAGATGCGGGGATTCGCGTGGCGTATGCGCGCTTTGGCGTGGTGTTGGGACGCGGGCCAGGCGCGCTGGGGACGATGCTGCCCGTGTTTCAGGCGGGGCTGGGCGGGCGATTGGGGTCAGGCAAGCAGTGGATGAGCTGGGTGAGTCTGGAGGATGTGGTCGCGGCGATGGAGTTTGTGCTGGAGACGCCTGCGATGGTCGGGCCGGTGAATTTATCGGCGCCGCATCCGGTGAGGAACGCGGAGTTCACGCGGGCGTTGGGGAGGCAGTTGCGTCGGCCGGTGGTGCTGCCTGCGCCGGCGTTTGCGCTGCGACTGGCGTTGGGCGAGATGGCGGATGAGGCTTTATTGAAAAGCACGCGGGCTGTGCCGGCGAAGTTACTGGAGGCGGGATTTCAGTTTAAGTGCTCGACGCTGGACGAGGCGTTGGCGGTTGCGTTGCGGTGAGCTTCGCGAGCCCTGAGGCCGTACCCTTCATTCCTACCTGCGGCCCTGGATTACGCGGCCGCCGTTGGCGCTACTTTTTTTTTGATTGCGGCGGGCTGCGATGTCATGCATCTCTTTGCCGATGCTTGATTGGTTCACGCCGACTTGCAGCAGCAGGTTGATGATGTTGCTGGTTCCCCAGTAGAGCGCCAATCCTGAGGCGTAGTGCCAGAGGAAGAAGCCCATGAAGACAGGCGTGGCGAAGGCCATCATGCGGCGCTGAGCGGGGTCCATGCCCGGCGATGGAGTGATGTACTGCGTGAGAAACATGCTGATGATGATGAGGATGGGCAGAATGTGCAGCGGATCGGGCGCGGAGAGATCGGTGAGCCAGAACCAGTGCGCCTGGCGCAGCTCGACGGCGTATTGCAGGACGCGGAAGTAGGCGAAGAAGAGCGGAATCTGCGGCAGCATGGGCAGACAACCGCCGTACATGTTCACGCCTTCGTCTTTGTAGAGCTGCATCATCTCCGTGTTCATCTCGTTGCGCTTGGGGTCGTTGATCTTGAGATGAGCGTAGCGCTTCTTGAGGGCGTCGACCTTGGGCTGAATGCGCATCATCTTGAGCGACGAGCGCATGGCCATGAAGCGGAACGGCAGCATGATGAGCGTGAAGGTTGCGGTGAAGAGGATGATGGACCAGCCCCAGGTGTAGGCGCCGGCGCCGAGTACGTTGTGCAGCCAGCGCAGCGCCAGATAGAGCGGCTTGGCGATCACGGTCCAGATGCCGTATTGAATGAGCGGCTCGAGTGTAGGGCCGTTGGCTTTGCCGTCAGCGCTTGTGGCGCGGATGCTCTTGAGGACGTCGGGCTGCTTGGGACCGGCGAAGAGGCGCAGATGCGTGGCGCCGGAGACGTCGCCCATGGCCAGGCCGATCACAGGAATGGCCTTTTTCTGGCTGCCGGGATTGGAGAGATCGCTGAGCACTTCGACCGAATTGTTCTGCGTGAGCAGCGTGGCGCGCTCAGGCGAATCGGGCAGGAAGGCGGCCGCGAAGTAGAGGTCGCCGACGCCGGCGAAGTCGTAGGGCTGTTCGGAGGTTGCGTTGCCGCTGACCTTGGGCGCGTTGGTGTTGTCGGCCTTGCCGTTGATCGATGTGACGAGCTGCGATTGGGTCAGGATGGTGCTGCGTGTGGTGGAGGAAGGAAGAAACTCTTCCATGTCCCCGAGGCCGGCGGGCCAATCGACCAGGGCGCGCACGGGCGACCCGTTGCGGCGGACTGTTGCGTCCACGCCAATCACGTAGGTCGAATCGAAGTGGAAGGTCTTGACCACGTCGAGGCCGCCCTGCGCGTAGTGGAAGGTCAGCGTATTGGGCGCGAGCAGCGTTCCAGTGGCGGACGGCTGATAGAGCGATTGGTTCAATCGCGTGGTGAGATCGGACTCGTAAGTGAACAGCGAGAGCGGCAGGCCGAAGCGTTGCGCAAGTTGAGGCTGCACGAGGTCGAGCGGCTTGCCGGCGGTGTCGAAGTACTTCTTGAGTATCCAGTGCTTGACCTGCGCGCCGCGATTGGTGAAGACGATGCGATAGAGCTCGTTCTCGACGACGGTGTCGGTCTCGGAGGCCGCGGTGACGCCGGGCGTCATCGCCATCATCGCCGGCGCGCTGTCGGCCGCGGACGATTGTGACGCACTCGACGAGGCAGGCGTGGAGGCTTGCTGCTGCGTTTGCGGGGCGGGCGGGGTCGCGTCCTGCTTGGGCTTGAAGAACTGGAAGGCCAGAAAAACAACGACTGCAAGAGACGCGAAGGTGATCAGGCTGCGGAAGTCGCCGCCGCTGTTGCCGGGACCGCCGCCGGACCCTTGCGATTCAAGACTGGGATTGCGAAATTCGGGCAAAGGAAACTTCCTATCGTCGTGACGGGGCGCGGGAGAAACGCCTCTGTGGTCTATGGTAACGGGTCTAACGGGCCCAATGTTTTTGGGGGGCAAAGCCGGGTTGGGGCCGGGAGCGCAGGGGGAACGGGATCAAGCCCGCCGCGGCAGAAGGGATGGCAACCGAGCAGGCGCCAAGCGGCCAGCGCGCTGCCGCGCAGTGGGCCGTGGGTTGTGATGGCGATGCTGGCGTACTCAGAACATGTGGGAAGGTAGCGGCAGCCGCCCGGACTGAGCGTATGGAGCGCGGGCGAAAGCCAGCGGCGATACAGCGCGAGGAGCGCAAGCAGAATGCGAGTCATGATGCCGACTTGTGCTGAACGGAATGAGTCATGCGCGCAGCCTCCGCATTCGCCTGTCCAAGGATACGCACGATCTCGTCGTCGAGTTTCGTAAATTCCGCGGTGAGGACCTGGCGGCGCGGATGGAGGATGAGATCGAAGCCGGCGGGAAGCATCTCCACGTGACGGCGCAGCAGCTCGCGCATGCGGCGCTTGATGCGATTGCGCTCGTGGGCCTTGCCGAGGACTTTGCCGGCGGTGAGTCCCACGCGGGGTCCGTTGGGCTCCTGCTGCGGAGCGAGAAACCAGCTCATCGAAGCTGACTGACGCTTGCGGCTGGCGGCATAGGCGCGCTGATAGTCAGCGTGCTTGCGCAGACGC
>DATHNJ010000071.1:0-38554 GCA_035486155.1 Occallatibacter sp.
GAACCGTGGGCAGCGTATGGCAGATCGAAAACAGCAAATGTCTTGTTCTCGGTGGAGTTTGACCGGCGACATCGGGGGCGCGGCGTGCGTGCGACGGCTGTGCATCCGGGAGGCATCCAGACGGAGCTGACGCGGCACATCGACTTGAAGGAGATTGAGGACAGAATCAATCAGATTAATAAACAGCTTGCATCCGAAGGCCAAGGACCATTCCAGTGGAAGACGGTTCCGCAGGGAGCAGCGACGTCGGTGTGGGCCGGTGTGGTTGCGCCGGGCGACGAAGTCGGGGGGAAGTATTGCGAAAACTGCCATGTGGGGAAAGCCATGGCCGATAATGCCGAGATCACGATGATCAGCGAGGGCGTGCGCGGGTATGCGCTGGACGCAAAGAATGCCGAGGCGCTTTGGAAGAAGAGCGAGGAGCTGGTGGGGGAGACATTCTAAGAAATTCCTCCGGGAGTTCAAAGCCCTGGAGGAATTCAGTTCGCGACTGTACATCCACACGAAGCGCGCTGAATCAGCCGCGTCTCCAGCGTAATCTGGCGTGCTCGCTTCGAATTGCCTGTCCCGGCGGCGTTCTGCCGTCCAAGAAGCTGATCGAACAGTAACTCCGCCGTAACTCGTCCTATCTCCTCGATCGGCTGTTGCACGACGCTGATGGACGGCCGAACCATGGAAGCAAGTTCAAAATCATCGAAGCCCACCAGCGCCACGCGCTTGGGCACGGGAATATTGTGCTTTTGCAAAGCCTCAAACGCGAAGATGGTGGTGCTGTTCTTGAGCGTAAACAACGCGTCGGGAGGATCCGCCCCCGCAAACATGCTCTCGATCGCGTACTCGGCGGATTTGTAATCCTTGATCGAGGTATTCAGCATGTAACTCAGGCCGGCTGCGTCCACAGCCGCGTGGTATCCGCGAATGCGCTCCTGAATCGTGAACAGCGTGCTCTCGCCGGTGAGGCAGACGATCCGTTTGTATCCATGATCGATGAGGTGCTGCGTCGCCGACTTTGCGCCTTTGAAGTTATCGGTCAGCACCGAAGGAATCGACGAGTTGGCCACCGGCCGATCCATCGCCACCACCGGAACCGTGAGCCGGTTGAGCATATCGCGCAATGCCTGGCTGCGTGAGTTAGCCGGCGCAAGAATCAGACCATCCGCCCTATGGCTGATCAAGATGTTCAGATTCTCGATTTCGATGTGCGGATCGTTGTGAGACGCCGTCACAATCAAGAGCGAATCGTTGGCGCGCGCTACGGCTTGCGCCGCCTCGGCGCAACTGGAGAAGAATGGATCGGCGATGCTGGGAATGATCAGGCCGATGGTCTTGGTGCGATCGCCCTTCAGCACGCGCGCCGCCTGGTTCGGCATGTAGCCCATGGCCTGAATCACGCGGCGCACGCGCGCCAGCGTCTTCTCGCTTACTCGATCGCCGCCATTAATGACGCGCGAGACCGTGGTTGTGCCAACGCCGGCAGCGCGCGCCACTTCGCTCAGTGTCGCTGGCGCCTTTCTATTGGTCATAGGGTCATAGGCCGATCTCGATGGATTTTCTGCCGTGTCAAAGTCTAGGTCACGAGCCGCGTCGCACACAACCGAGGGCCCATTCTGCAACGCCCAACTATCTTCTCACGTCGATAAGTGGCCTCGCCTGGACTTAGAAACAAAGCGCAGGTCCGGCCCTCACCTGGTTACCTGGATTGGTTACTCGGCTCTGAGCGCCGAAACCGGATTAATCGTCGCCGCCCTTCTTGCCGGCAGATAAGTGCCCACCAGAGCCAGCAACGGCAAAACGCAGACAGCTGCGATCAGCGCGAGGGGATCATGCTGTGAAGTTTGGATCAACTCATCCTTGGCGAACCGGCCGGCGGCAAACGCCAGCGGCAGCCCGATCGCAACGCCGATCAGCGCCAGCCAAAGCGCCTGGCGCAGCACCATCCACATCACGTTGTTGCGGTTTGCGCCCAGCGCCATGCGTATGCCAATCTCGCGTGTGCGCCGCGAAGTGATAAACGAAAGCACGCCATAGATGCCTACGAGTGAAAGCAACAACGCGGCCCCGGCAAACGCGCCGAAGAGCGCAAGCGAAAAGCGCGGGCCCGCGTATCCATACGTATCTAGCGCCTGGCGAAGGCTCATGATGTCAGTGATCGGCTGATCTTTGTCCATGGCGTGAATCGCCATCCGGACTGGATTGACCAACTCGCTGGGCGGCAGCGAAGTGGACAGCAGCAGGCACTCGGATGCCTGCGGGGCGACGGTATAGGGTAGCAAGACATGCGGATAGTCATCGCGGTAGCCGATGAATTGCGGCATATCGCTCATGACTCCTACAACCATGAATGCGTTGTCGGTGAGCTTGTGCAGGTTGTCGGGTCTGAAGTCGGGCAGGCGGATGGTTCTGCCGATTGCGTTCTCGCCGGCGAAGTAGCGCCTGGCGAAGTTGTCGGTAATGACGACTTCATGCGCCTGCGCAGCGACCTCGCGCGCGTCGATGAAATGTCCCTGCAGCATCTTTCGTCCGGAAGCCGCAAGAAAATCCGGGTCGGTCAAATGGATCGCTACGATGCGCTTGTCTTCCGGCTGACTGCCGATCTGCACACGATCTCCATAGAAATCCGTGACGGGAAAGGTTGCATCGACCGTCGCCTTCTCGACCCCAGGAATCGCGCGCACGCGGTCAAGCAAGGCGCGGAAAAAGATCGAGCGGCTCTCCGGCCTAGGATAACGGACAGCAGGAAGCGGAACGCGCATCATCAGCATGCGATCCGGCGCGAAAGGAACTGGCACGTTCTCGACGGCGATCAGCGATCGCACCATCAACCCCGCCAGCGTCAACAATGCCAGCGAGAGCGCGACCTCGGTCACCACAAATCCGCTCAGCAGCCTCTTCTGTCCGCGATTGCCAGACATCCGTGAACCGCTCAACGCCGCAGCCAGTCGCGGATTTGCGCTGTGCCACGCAGGCGCGAGACCAAAGATCAGCACGGTCGCCAGCGCCAACGCCAGCGAGCCGAGCAGCACCGGCATATTCATTGTCACTACGGCTTCATCGGGAATGGTATCCGCCGGAACGATGCGCAGAATCGCCTGTAGTCCGAGCCACGCGCACCCTAATGCGACAGGCGCCGCAATCAGCGCCAGCACAAGCGACTCCGTCAACGCATTGCGCACCAGCCGCGTGCGCGACGCTCCAATCGACGCCCGCACCACATACTCATGCTCGCGATTCACCGCGCGCGCGAGCAGCAAGCTCGATACATTTACGCACGCGATAAATAGCAGCACGAAGACCGCCGCCAACAGCAGATACAGAGTGCTCGCCAGGTCCGACTTGAACATCTCGTCGAACGGCAGAATGCCGAGACCGATATTCTTGGGAAAAATGAACGGCGCCGTCAGATAAAAGTCGTTGAAGATCGGCCGCAGCTCAGCAACAGCCTGCGCATCGGTCACGCCCGGCTTCAGCCGTCCCACCAACGCAAAGTAGCGGTGCCCCTCAATCTCCGGCGCATTGGTCATCTGGATCGGCAGATATACATCGGCGCCGCGCCAGAGAAAACGCGGCGGCATCACGCCGATCACCGTTCGCGGATGCCGGTCGACGTTCAGCACCTGGCCCAGCACCGACGGGCTCCCGCCGTAATGCGCCTGCCAGTAGCGATAACTCAGCAGCGCGACTTGCTCGTGTCCCGGCTGCACATCGCTGTCCACCGGGCCGCGCCCCACGAGCGGTTTCACGCCCAGCACATCGATGGTGTTCGGCGTGAGGTAATTGCCGCGCAGCCGTTGCGGCTCGAAGTTTCCTGTCAGCTCAACCATTCCCACCGTCGAAGCTGTGATCGTCCTGAAGATGTCGGTCTTCTCTGCAATCTCATTGAACTGCTGTGGCGTGTACCCGCGCCATCCGCACTCGCCCTGGTCCGGCCAGCACAGCTTTGGCGTCGCCAGCGTATGCACATCCTTATAGGGAAACGGATCGATCAGCACGCCGTAGGCTACGCTGAATACGGCTGCGCTCGCACCGATGCCCAGTGCGAGGGTAAGAATCGCGGTGATCGCAAAGCCAGGGTTGCGCCCAAGCTGGCGGGCAGCGTACTTCAAATCCTGGCCGATCGTTTCAAAGGAGAATGCGCTCATGTTCGCCTCCTGCCGCTGTTGCAAGTAACTCTAACTTTGATCGGTCTGGGAGAAAAGCGACCTCGAATCGAGCTTGACACTCTGAAAAGAGCGATCTTACGATGATGCGGGGTGGAATCGTTACCACTTTCTCGCGCTTTGTGACGAAGCATTTTTACAAACTCCCTGTTGAACCAGCCGTTCAGCCGCCCCGTTCCGGCCCCACAACCCGCTCTCTCGTCTCGGAGGATGCATGTTTCGCGCCGCACAAAAATTGGCCCTTCTCTCTTGCCTCGCGCTAGCCGTTCCCTTGATCCGCCCCTTGACCGCGCAAACCATGACTGCTCCCGACATCACTCAGCAGCCGACGCTCTACGTCGTTCCCTATGCGCACCTCGACACGCAGTGGCGCTGGGAGTTTCCGCAGGTCATCAGCGAATACCTGCTGAAGACCATGCGCGTCAACTTCGATTACATCGATAAGTATCCGCACTACGTTTTCAATTGGACAGGCGCCAATCGCTACCGGCTCATGAAGGAGTACTACCCCTCCGACTACGAGAAGCTCAAGCAGTACGTCGCCAAAGGCAACTGGTATCCGGCCGGCTCTTCGATGGAAGAAGGCGACGTGAACCTGCCCAGCGCCGAGTCGATCATCCGCCAGGTGCTCTACGGCAATACCTACTTCCGCAACGAATTCGGCAAGGCCAGCGCGGAGTACATGCTCCCCGACTGCTTCGGCTTTCCTGCATCGCTGCCGACCATCCTCGCGCACGCCGGCGTGAAAGGTTTCTCCACGCAGAAGCTCAGCTCCGCATGGCAGCCCGCGCCCAAGGTCGGCGGCCCCAACTCGCCGGAACAAACGCCCGAAGGCATCCCTTTCAACGTCGGCGTGTGGGAAGGCCCCGACGGCGAGACCGTTCTTGCCGCGCTCAACCCCGAGGGCTACGGCAGCCGCATTCACACCGATCTCAGCAAAACGCCGCCGTCTGAGCCCGACAGAATCAACGGCCGCCGTGTGCAGCGTGAAAACGACTGGCCGACGCGCATCAACATCGACGGCAAAGTCACAGGCGTCTTTGCCGACTACCACTACGTCGGCACCGGCGACATCGGCGGCGCCACCAATGAGGAATCGGTGAAGCTGCTCGAAACGCTGGTGACGCAGGGAACCGCCGTCATCCCCCCGGCGGGCTGGGACTTCCACAAGCCGCTCAGCGCCATCGATAACGATGGAACGCCGGTGAAGATGGGCGATGGCCCCGTGCGCATCATCTCAGCCGCGGCCGATCAGATGTTCAACGACATCAAGCCCGACATGCAGTCGAAGATGCCGCGCTACAAGGGCGACCTCGAGCTGATCAATCACTCCGCCGGCTCGCTCACTTCGCAGACCTACCACAAGCGCTGGAATCGCAAGAACGAGATCCTCGCGGACGCAGCCGAGAAAGCCTCCGTCGCTGCCGCCTGGATGGGCGGCCGTCCTTATCCGCAGGAACGTCTCAACAACGCATGGACGCTCGTGATGGGCGGCCAGTTTCATGACACCGGCGCCGGCACCGCCACGCCGCGCTCCTATGAATTTGCGCAGAACGACGACGTTATTGCGCTCAACCAATTCGCCGACGTGCTCACCAGCGCAACTCAATCCGTAACGTCGGCTCTCGATACACAGACCAGCGGCACGCCCATCGCCGTCTACAACCCGCTCAACATCGAGCGCGAAGACATTGTCGAAGCAGCGCTTCATGGCGCTCTCAACTCCGCTCAAGTGATCGGACCCGACGGAAACCAAGTCCTGACTCAAGTCGAAGGCGATAAGGTTCTCTTCCTCGCCAAGGCGCCTTCGGTCGGTTATGCGGTTTACGACGTTCGCCACGGTAAAGCCGTCGCGCCTCAATCCGAATTGAAAGTCAGCGAGTCGTCGCTCGAAAACGCGCGCTATCGCGTCTCCATCAATCATGACGGCGATGTGACCAGCGTCTTCGACAAGTCCCTTAACAAGGAGCTGCTCTCTGCGCCGATGCGTCTCGCCATCTCCAACGACGCGCCCAAGCAGTGGCCGGCGTGGAACATGGATTGGGATCAGGAGCAGGCCGCGCCGCGCGCCTACGTCAGTGGTCCGGCGAAGATTCGCGTCGTCGAGAACGGCCCCGTCCGCGTCGCTATCGAAGTCGCACGTGAAACCGAAGGCTCCAAATTCGTACAAACGGTAAGCCTGTCCGCTGGCGACGCGGGCAACCGCGTGGAGTTCCGCGAGTCCATTGACTGGCGTACCCTCAGCGCGAATCTCAAGGCAGTCTTTCCGCTCTCGGCGAGCAACGAGAACGCCACCTACAACTGGGAGATCGGCACGATCGAGCGTCCCACGGAGATGGAGCGCCAGTTCGAAGTCGCCTCGCATCACTGGATCGATCTGACTGACCAGAGCGGCGCGTGGGGATCGACGATTCTCACCGACGTGAAGAACGGTTCCGACAAGCGCGACGATCACACCATCCGCCTCACGTTGATTCGCACGCCGGGCGAGGCTTCGGGGATGAAAGGCGAATACACCGACCAGTTGAATCAGGACTGGGGCCATCACGAGATCGTCTTCGCTCTCGCCGGCCATAACGGCGACTGGCGCAGCGCCGATACCGATTGGCAAGCTTATCGGTTGAGCACGCCGCTGATTGGCTTTGAAACCGCGAAGCACTCCGGCGCCTTGGGCAAGAGCTTCTCGCTCGTCCATGTGAGCAATCCCAACGTCCGCATCCTCGCTCTCAAGAAAGCCGAAAAGAGCGACGAGACCATCGTTCGCCTCGTCGAGATGAAGGGCAAACCCGCGGACGATGTGCAAGTCAAATTCGCCGGACCGATCGCCGAAGTCCGCGAAGTCAACGGCCAGGAGCTGCCGCTCGATCATCCGCTGGGCGACGCGACAGTCTCCAATGGCGCGCTCTCGACTTCGTTCAAGGCTTATCAACCGCGCACCTTCGCGCTCAAACTAGGCGCGGCGCCTGCGCAACTGCAAGGCGTCGAGTCGCAGCCCGTCACGCTCAACTACGATCTGGCCGCGGCCAGCAACGACGACACAAAGTCCGTCGGCGGATTCGACAAGCAGGGTAACGCTCTGCCTGCCGAGATGCTTCCCTCTGATCTCCACATCAACGGCGTCGGCTTCACGCTCGCGCCTGCGGCAACCGGCAAGCCCGACGCGCTTGTCGCCAAAGGGCAATCCATCGATCTGCCTGTGGGCGACTTCAATCGCGTCTACGTGCTCGCTGCCTCGGCTAATGGCGATCAGGACGTTCTCTTCCACGCTGGAAGCCACTCCGCTAAAGTGACCGTCGAGAACTGGGGCGGATTCATCGGCCAATGGGACACGCGCATCTGGAACCCGCGCCCCGATACTGTTACCGAAGGCGGCGGCCGTTTCGACAGCGAGCCCGCGCATCAGGTTCCGCTGCGCAAGAGCTGGGCCGTCTCCGCCAACCACGCTACGTGGGATCTCGATAACACCGGGTCGCCCGATTGGTCGCCTGACTTTCCCAAGGACTACCTCGGCCTGCGCGCCGGCTACGTCAAGCCCGCAACGCTGGCCTGGTACGCCTCGCATCACCACACGCCTGATGGCCTCAACGAGCCCTATCAATATAGCTACGTGTTCGTGTATGGGATCGACCTTCCGGCCGGCGTAAAAACTCTGACGCTTCCCGCAAACCCGAGCGTTCGCATCCTGGCCGTCTCGGTCGCCAAGGAAGATCCGCAGATCAGCGCAGTGCAGCCGCTCTACGACACGTTGGGAAGAATCGAGCCGGGCCCGATGGAACCGGCTGCAGGCAAACAATCTGCAAACGCTCGTTAATCAGAAGTTGCATTCCAATACCAAAGGCCCGGCGGGATGCCGGGCCTTCTTTTTCCGGTCCAATCAGCGCCTATTCTCGACATTTCCAACTTTATACCCTATACTCTCCATAAATGGAGGCTCTCTTCAGATGGCTAGCCCAGCCTATCCGGTAACCAGATATGAAGATGTTTCGCCCAAACTCCTGGACTTCAACTCCCCGGAAGTACGCGAACGCATGAGCAAGTCCGGCGTCAAGGCGTTGTTCAATCTTGCGGACGTATGGAAGCTGCGCAATGACGATGTGCGTGGGCTGCTTGGCGGAGGGATATCGAACGGGACCTACTTCCAAATGAAAAAGAATCCCGGCGAGAAGGTTCTCGATGCCGATCAGCTTTACCGAATCTCCTATCTCATAGGAATCTTCAAGGCGCTGAATATCCTCCACGGCAAAGAACTCGCCGATGAGTGGATTCAGTTGCCCAACGATAATCGCATCTTCGGAGGCAGGACTCCTTTGGAGTTCATGCTGCGTGGCGGCATCCCCGCCATGCAGATAGTGCGGCGCCTGCTCGATGCCCGCCGTGGCGGAGCTTGAGTTCAGCCGCCCGCCCAACACGACCTCTATGAATATCCCTACATCCCGTCTGCGGCGCAACAATACTCACCGACTGATTCCCTCAAAATATAGCGCCGGAGATGAAAGCGTCCTGACGCGCATTGCAGATGATGCTGCGCATCTGGCGGATATCTTCGCTTTCGACGACGCGACGAACGATCGACTGCTCGCAGAGAACCGACAGCATGAAGGCATCGGGGTGCGCGAACTGGCATTCGGTTTTCGATATGCGTCGATCGTCAATGCTTCCTTTGTCCATGCGCATCCGCTCGGCGGGCGCTTCAATGGGCCGCATCGCGGCGCCTGGTACGCGGGGTTCGAGCTCAGCACGTCTCAAGCCGAGGTGACCTTTCATAAGACGCTGCAGCTTGCGGAGATTCGGCGATTCGTGGATGTCGTCACCTACGACGACTACCAGGCCGACTTCAACGCAGAGTTCCACGATCTGCGGAATCTGCGCGGCTCCAAAGCTTATCTCGATCCGAACAGCTACATGGAGTCGCAGCTTCTTGCCGAGAATCTGTTGGCGAGCGGATCATCAGGCGTCGTCTATCCCAGCGTCCGGAAGCTCGACGGAACGTGCATCTGCTGCTTCAGGCCCGCGCTTGTGACAAACGTCCGCAAGGGAGCGACGTACGAGTTTCGCTGGGACGGCCAACCGGCGCCGAAGATCAGGAAGCTCTCGAACTAGAACTTGCGGCGCCGCTTTTTTGCTTACTCCACTTCGCATTTGATGCTCGTCTGTATCGAATTGCTCCTCGCACTGCTGTGACGTTTGTCTCTTGACTGCACCCCCATGCGGGGCTAAGTTTGGATCGTTGTTAAGGGCGGTGCACGTCTCGAACAACAAGAGAAATGTCTCCGCTTTTGCCGCTCCCGCACTTCAACTGACGATCTAGATACAGTCGTGTATCTAACCAAGCCACTCGGAACACATTAAGCCCGGCAGCACGGAACAACAATTAGTCAGGCCGCAGATGGGCGCCATGACAGATGCGCGCCGTGACGAATTCTCCGCTCTTTTGTTGTCTGGCAGATGGGCCAGATGATCTTGGTCCTCGCCGCTTCAGCGGCCGTGCGCTTGCGCGGTCGCATGAAACCGCGAGCTGAGATGCTTTGGCTGTCTTATTTTCGGTTTGAGATGGACCCTGACGTTGGTTCTTCTCGTCGCCTTGAGTGCAATGGAGCATGGGCAGGAGCATAGCCGCGAATGAGGGACAACCGATGAAGCACAGCTTCATCCACAGAAGGAGCATAGGTATATGACCCCCACAGCCACTCTCGAACTGCAGGAAGGTTTGCTTGTATCTCCCAATCAGAAATATTGGGACCTCGGACTGAAGTGCTTCAAAGACGGCGATCTGGCCACGACGGCGATCCAGAAGATCTGGGCCGCAATGCCTCCTCCAGCTTCACTCAACCTGCTCGCGGCAATCGTCGGCGCGCTTTATGGAGACACCTACTGGGCGACCACGAAGATGGATCGCAATCATCTGGCGCTCGACATCCAGGCTTCTCTTGGCATCAATCCAAGCGACTGCCAGAAGGCCGCCAACTACGCCTTCTCCCGCTGGTACGGCCTGTTGGTGCGCGGCAACTTTGGCGATAACGGCGGGATTCCCAAAACCGGATCCATCACTGCCAGCCCAGACGTGGTAATCAACGGAAAAGCCCCTCTGACCGTCGACCAGTTGATTCGGATGTGGAACCAGTACAACTGGGATCCGACGCCAGGCCTGAAGAACAACACCTACGGCCGCGCCCAAAGCGTCAATATAGAGGTTCCGATCGAAACGCCAATACTGCGGGTGTTTTATAGCGACGCCGGATTCAATCCCCCTCCAACAAGCTGGATTCAGGCATTCACGTTTGACAACACGGCGACGTCTCCTATGCAGGGGATCGCGCCGGGCCCGGTTCTTGTCGGAGGCAAGATCGCCAACACCGATTCGTTTGCTTTCACTCCGGCTGGAAGCGGCCACTACTGCCTCATCGCCGTCGTCGGCAGCGAGTTCTTCACCAATAACCCCCTGGATACGCCCGGAAACTGGAACTCTTCCGAGTGGATCGTCAACAACGGAGCTGCCGGATGGCACAACGTCGATGTCCCCAAAGCCAAAGAGTCCGCGTTGAAGTTCTACAACCAGGACAATGTCGAAGAGGGCTTTGTCTTTGAAGCGCATTGCTCCAAGGTGCCGGAAGGAACGCGGGTTTCTCTCGGCTTCGCGGACAAGCTCCTGGCCCAGGCTCATCCGACTCAGTCCATCACGATCAACAAGCCCTATCAGGTTGTGACGACCGAAGCGCAGGTTCCGCCGAACTTCGCCGGCGATCTGGTGGTGGGCATCGACGGCAAAGCCCTGCCTGCCGACGCCTCGGTGGATGTGCGCCTCAACTGGCGCCTGCCCCCCGGCCATCCGCGGTTCCTAGACGCGGTCGAACGGCTCCACGAAACGACTGCCCTGAACCTGAGGACCCCGATCAACTTGCCTCTGGGCAGCTTCACGTTCGTCGGCAAATAGATACAACACCACTCACGGCGCGCCCATCTGTCTTGGTCTAAGGGACAGGTGGGCGCGCTATCGGGCGAATACTCATCGAATCGCCGAAGCGGCCGCCTTCCCGTTGGCCTCCTGTTGACCGCGTCGGCGATTCTTTGCGTCTCCGGCGCGCACTAACCTGTCTTCCTCCGCATAATCAAATTCCACTACCACCGAACAAGGCGCCGCCCTCGTATCCTTCATCGCGCCTTAAGGTTGTTTCCTTATAGTTCGCCTTACGGCGTGTTGTCGCCGAAGCCCGCAGGTGCTCTACTAGTGCGCGGAGTCCAATTCGCGATCGGGAAAACGAGGCAGGCGCGTGCGCGTACTGGTAGTGGAAGACGAACCGCGATTGGCGCAAAACATCGGCGCCGCCCTGCACGATGGTCCGGGTTATGCGGTCGACGTCTGCCACGACGGAGAAGAGGCGCTTTTGTACTGCGCCACAGCCGACTACGATCTTGTTGTGCTCGACCTGATGCTTCCCAAGAAGCCGGGCCAGGAGGTGCTGCGCCGCCTGCGGCAACGCGATGGCGCCACGCCCGTACTGATTCTGACCGCGGTGAGCGAAACACAAAAGACGATAGACCTGCTTGATCAGGGCGCCGACGACTACATGACCAAGCCCTTTGATCTGGGCGAGCTGATCGCCCGGGCCCGCGCGTTGATCCGCCGCGGCAAAGGCGTACGCCAGCCCGCGCTGCGGCTCGGCGCCATCGAGCTGATCCCTGCCGATCAAACCGTGCGCGTCGGCGGGCAGCCAGTGGAGCTATCGCCTACCGAGTACCGCATCCTCGAATACCTCATGCACCACCCCAATGCCATCGTCTCCAAGCGCGAGTTACTGGAGCATCTCTACGACTTCACCTGGGAACACCACTCGAATGTGATTGAGGCCCATGTTTCGAATCTCCGCCGCAAGCTCCGCAGCGCTTCGGAGTCCGCCGTTCTCGAAAATCGGCGCGGGCGCGGTTATCGCCTAACTTCGAGCGAAGAGGCTTCCGCGTGAAAAGCGCCACCCCAAGCGTCTCTTTGGTCCGGCGCGCAATCATCGCTGTCCTTCTCATCGAGTTGCTGTGCGCGTCGGCGTTCGTCTTGACCGCTCTCTGGCATGAACGAGGGGCGCGGCTTCGCGCATTGGACGAGACGATCGCCGGGCGATCCGACTCGCTGATCGGCGCCGTGCAGGACGCCGAGGATCCTGCCGACAACGTCTTGATCGATCCCGCCGAATTTCATCCGCCCGCCAGCGATGTCTTCGCCGTCTATAACCCTGATGGAAGGCTCGTCGGCGCAACCGCGCACGCGCCGGGTGAACTCATCACGCTCGGCAACGATGGATTCCACAATATGCGCGCCGGCGGCCATCCTTACCGCATTCTCCAGCGCAATGCTTTGCGGATCATCGACCGAGAAGAGACCGGCGGTGTGGGAATCCGCAGGCCCGTCATCGTTCTCTACGCCGTGCGCGTCGATCACGTATGGCATGAGATTGACGAGGCCGTGAGATTCTATGCGCTGATGAGCGTGGCGCTGCTCTGCGTCACGGCGGGTGCGCTGATCTATCTGCTGCGCAGGCTTCTGTCGCCGCTTAACCAGCTTGCTGCCGAGGCTGCGCAACTTGACGTCAACTCGCTCGCCTTCCGCCCGCCGTCCGCGGCGCTACGCACGCGTGAACTCGCGCCGCTGGCCAGCGCACTCAGCGAGACGATGCAGCGGCTCAAGCTGTCTTTCGAGAAGGAACAGCGATTCTTCAACGACGCTGCGCACGAGCTTAAGACCGCCGTCGCCGTGGTGCGCTCTACGATCCAATTGGTCACGATGCGCCAGCGTTCGACGGAAGAATACTGCGACGGACTCAACCGCGCGCTGGCTGACAATGCCCGCGTCGAAGATCTCGTCTCGCGCATGCTCGCTTTAGCTCGGACCAGTGAACGTGCCGAAGCGCCGGCCGCGCCTATCGATCTCGCTCAGGAAACCGATCGAGCGCTGAAGAGCATCGCCAGCTTCGCAGAGAACCGCGGCGTCGCGATTGCTACGTCTCTGTTTCCCGTCGAGGTCTTGTTATCTGCCGAGGCTGCGCAGACGCTGGTCTCGAATCTCGTGATGAACGCCGTACAGCACAGTTCGCGTGACTCCGAAGTACGCGTCACCGTGCGTGTGGAGAACGCGAACGAGCGCTCCGCTGTGCTTGAAGTGCAGGACTTCGGCTCCGGCATCGCCCCACAGAATGTCGACCGCGTCTTCGATCGCTTCTTCCGCGAAGATCCGTCCCGATCGCGCGAGACCGGCGGCGCGGGGCTTGGCCTGGCGATCTGCAAAAACATCGTCGAGTCGGCTGGGGGCGTCATCCAGCTCGAGAGCGAGCAGGGCAAGGGCACGACCGTGAAGGCGTCGTTCCCGCTGGGGTAGCAATTCGTCCAGCAATCACTTTGTGATTCCGTCTACGTCTCAAGCTCGGCCGGCGCCGAGCGATGGCGCGTCAGCAGGAGATAAACGACCGGCGTAACCACAAGGCTCAACGCCATCGAAATCACAAGCCCTCCGATCACCGCGATGGCGAGCGGCTGCAGCATCTGCGATCCGGCGCCGAGTGCGAAGGCCAGGGGCAGCATGCCGCACACCGCCGCGATCGCGGTCATCACGATCGGCCGCAAGCGACGCTGTGCCGCGTGGATCATCGCCTCCGCAGCCGATGCGCCTTCGGCGCGATAGCGCTCGTCGGCGTCGAGCAGAAGAATTCCGTTCTTCGCCACAATGCCGATCACCATGATCAGGCCCATGAACGACGCCACGTTGAAGGTGGTTCTCGTGATCAGCAACGCCAGGATCACGCCCGAGATCGACAGCACCGATGAAGTGAGAATCGCAACCGGCGCGGGGAAGTTGCGAAACTCCGTCAGCAGAACTCCGAACACCAAAGCAAGCGCCAGCAGCAGCACGCGCAGCAGATCGCGAAACGACTTCTGCTGCTCTTCGTACGTTCCGCCATAAGTGACGCGCACCGACGGCGGCAGATGCAAGCTTTCCACCGTGCGGCGAACGCGCGCGATTCCCGTACCTAAGTCCGATCCTTCAAGACGCCCGGTAATCACGACCAGCCGTTGCAGATTCTCGCGCCGAATCTCGTTTTGCGGGGGAAGCTGTTCTATGCTGGCCAGCGAACCAAGCGAAGCCGTGTGTCCCGACGCGCTGTTGAAGACCGTGTTCTCGATCGCATCGAGAGACGCGCGATGCTCATCGCCGAGGCGCACGCGAATCGTATAGGGCCTGCCGTTGGCGATCAGCGGTTCAGTCGCCGGAAGACCATCAAGAATAGCAGTTGCATCCTCTGAAACTTCCGTAGGCGCAAAGCCAAAACGTGCGGCCACCGACGGATCGACCTGAAAGTTCGTTGCAGGCCCGCTGATCGTATTGTCGATGCCGTTCTCCACATCGACTACACCGGGAATCTTGCTGATGGCGTCGCCGATGCGTGGGCCAAGCTGCGCCAGCACATTATCATCTGGCGAAAAAACCTTGATCTGGATCGGTTCCGGCGCGTTCGACAAATCCCCGATCATATCCTGCAGCACCTGCGTGAACTCGACGTCGAGCTCCGGCTCGGTCGCTCTGATCTGCGCGCGCACATCGGCCATCACGTCATCGATCGCCCGGCTGCGCTTGGCTTTGAGCCTCACCGTAAAGTCGCCGGTGTTCGCTTCCGTCACCGCCGCAAGCCCCATCTGCAGACCGGTGCGGCGCGATGTGCTTTCCACCTCGGGCGTCGACTTGAGAATCCGCTCAACATGTTGCAGAACGCGATTGGTCTCGGTCAGCGAACTGCCCGCAGGCATGATGTAATCGAGCACGAAGCCGCCCTCGTCCATCTCCGGCAGCAAATCCGATCCCAGCGATTTGTATCCGATGAACGTGACGATAATCAGCAGCAGACAGACCGCGCCAAGCCGCAGCGGCTTAGCCAAAGACCAATCCAGCACACGGCGATGCACGCCGAGAATGCGCTGCAAAAAGCGGCCTGCTTGGTGATCGTGTTGTACCCGATGTCCGCGTTCGCGCAGCAGAACAAGGCTGAGACCCGGCGTCCACGTCAGCGCCAGAACCAGCGACGTCAGCAGCGCCGCAGTCATCGTGATCGCGAGCGCGCGAAAAAAACTGCCGGTGACGCCGCTGACCGACACAAGCGGAAGAAATACGACTACCGGCGTAATCGTCGAACCAATCAGCGGAACCGTAATCTCTCCCAGAGCCTTGCGCACCGCGTCGATGCGGCCTTCGCCGTTGTCGCGATGCATCACAATGTTCTCGACAACCACGATCGCGTCGTCGATCACCAATCCTATTGCGGCCGCTAGTCCGCCGAGCGTCATCAGGTTGAAGCTTTGGCCCAGCGCCCACAGCGCAAACACGGTCGCGGCAATCGTCACGGGAATCACGAGCCCTGCGATCAGAGATGAAGTCCAATCGCGCAGAAAGAGAAACAGAATCACGCAGGCCAGCAGCAGCCCAATGAAGATCGCGTCGCGCACGCTCGAAATCGAATCACGCACAAGCTGCGACTGATCGTAAAACGGCTCGAGCTTCACGCCGGCCGGCAGCGCGCGACGCAGTTCGCTCACCTGCGCTGCAACCGCATCGGCCACAGCCACCGTATTGCTCGAGGGCTGCCGTGCAATCGTCAGCAACACCGAAGGCTTTCCATTCGCGGTCACGGTTGTGTAGACCGGCATCGTCGCCTGCGCCACTGTCGCCACATCGCCCACGCGCACCGGAGCGCCTGACGCCGTCGTCTTCACCACAAGCTCGCGAAGCTGATCCACATCATGGACCTGCGCGCCCACCAGGCCAAGAATCAATTGATGATTCTCTTCGTACAGGCCTGGCGAATCGACAATGTTCGAAGCTTGGATGGCGTTGAGCAAATCAGAGATCGTCACGCTGGACGAGGCCAGAAGCGCAAGATTCGGTACAACGTGAAACTCAGGAACCTGCCCTCCCTGCACCAGCACAGTGCTCACGCCCGCGACGCGATTCAATGCAGGTTTGAGCTGATAGGTCGCAATCTCCCAGAGCTGGGTCTGCGGCAGCATATCGGATGTGAGGCTGTAGCCAAGAATCGGGAACGTCGCGAATGTAAGGCGGTTCGTTGTGATGCGCGCTGTTTGCGGCAGCGTCTGTTGCACCTTACTCAGCGCGGCATCGACAAGCTGCAGTTGCCGCACCATGTCTTCGTTCCAATCGAAGAACAGGCTCACTTCGGCCGAACCACGACTCGTAGTCGAGCGAACCGTCTCGAGGCCGGGCACGGAGTTGACCGCGTTCTCGATCGGCCGCGTGATCGTCACTTCCATCTGCTCCACCGGCATCACGCCGTTGTCCACGCCGATCACTACGCGCGGAAAATTCGTATCCGGAAAGACAGAGATAGGAACCTGAAACGCGAGATACGCTCCGGCCAGCGTCACAACCGCAGCGAAGAAAAATATCGTGCGCGTCGAGCGAGCAAGCCAGAACGATGGCGCTGCTGTTTTAGGTGAAGCTGCCGCAGCCATCAATTGTCCTCTGCCGCAGCGCCCGCTTTCGGCTTGGCGTTATCGTCCGCGTCCTCAGGCCCTATCTTCACCTTCGTCCCTTCATCAAGCCCGTACGCGCCTCCAGTGATGACCTGGTCTGATGGGGCGAGGCCGCTCAGCACTTGCACGTCGTCGCCATCCGTGACCCCCAGCGTCACTGCTTTGCGATGCGCCGCGCCATCGGCGCCGACTGCCATCACCGATTTGCTTCCATCCTGCGCGGTAAGAATCGCAGAGTTCGGAATCTTCCAAGCCTGCGCTACAACTCTTCCACGAATGACGGCCTTCACCGGCGTTCCGACCTTCAACGCTCCGTTCTTGTTGTCGATCCTCAACCACACTTCGACTGTTGTGCTGCCGGCGTCGAGCGCTGGGCTGATCAACGCAACCTTCGCGGCAATCGGATCGGCCACTCCTGGCACGCGAATCTCCGCTTCACCGCCGACCTTCATCTGTTGCGCGACGCTCAGCGCGAGATGCGTCTTCGCCAACAAAACCGACGTATCCATCACCGTCAACAACGCCGCGCCCGCAGCCGCCGTCTCCCCGGCAGACACCGGCTTGTCTGTAACCACACCGTTGATCGGGCTGCGAATCTCCGAGTAGCTCAACTGCGCATCCGCGCCCTTCAGCTTGCCTTCGGCCGCCGTCAACTCTCCCTGCGCGGTTTTCAACGCGGCCTCGCGGCTCACCTTCTGCACCGACTCAAGATGCGTCGCCGCCGCATCATAGGCGGCCTGCGTCTGCACCAGAGCGGCCTGCGCCGTATCAAGATCGCGCCCGGGAATCGCGCCCTCGGCAAATAGCTCTTTGCGGCTCTTCACAATGCTCTGGTTCAATTCAAGATTCGCCCTGGCCTGCGCAAAATCCAGCTCCGCTTTCTGCGTATCTTCGGGAACCTGCGCCTTGGTCGCAGTGGCGTACGCCGCTTCGGCCGCCAGATACGATCCCTTGTTGTCGAGCGCAGCCGCGGTCAGGTCCGCGTTTTCGAGCGTCGCCAGCAACTGCCCTTCCTTCACTTTTGCGCCGCGCTGCACATAAAATTTCCGAACCGGTGCAGAGATCTTCGGCGCAATCGCGGCCTGCGCCTGAGGAGCAAGAATCGCGTCGACGATGATGTGTTCGGCGATCGGCCCCTGCTCCGGCTTCTCAGCCTGCACCGTGACTTCAACCGCGGGCTCAGCTTCCTTCTTGCATCCGGCGACAAATAACAGCGGCGCCGCCGCAAGAGCAGCGATCCCCATGCACGCCGCGATCGAAGGTTTTGTTTGCATGCCAAACCGTCTATTTGTATCGAGAGAATTCATTCCTTCACATCGTTCCCGTCAACGTTTGCAGATCCGCCAGCGCACCCTCATAACGAACGCGCCCGTCTTCGCGCGCATTGGCCGCGCTCACATACGCCGTTTGCGCATCCACCACTTCCAGCACCGTGGCTTCGCCGCCTGTGTAGCGCAGCTTGGTCAGGCGCAGGCTCTCTGCTGCGGTTTGCACGCTCGCATCCAGCGACGCCAATTGATCGCGCGCCGCCGACGCTTCGGCATACGACTCATCCAGCCGCGCGATCAGCCTTCGCTGTGTCGCCGTCAACGCAACACGCACAGCATCGCGGCGAATCTCGCTCTGTTTCACCTTGTGCTCCGTCGAGAGCCAATCCCACACCGGCACGTCCACCGTCACGCTGGCCGCATAGCCCAGATTGCGCACATGATCGGGTCCGGTTGATGCATACTGCGGCGCATCGACGCCATACGTGTAGTTCAATCCGAGAGATGGCAAATAAGCTGCCCGCGCCGCCAAAACCTCCGCCTCGCTCTCCTTCGTTGCAGCCAGCGCGCTCTTCAACTCGGCATTGTTCTTCCCCGCCGCCTCTTCCACATCAGCGCGCGAGGGCAACGATTCCGGCGCGTCCGGCACGACTAGTGTGTACGGCGTTCGCGGATCGGGAAACAGCAGCACGCCCAACTCGAGACGAGCCTTATCAGCGGCCAGCTTTGCGTCGGCCATCTCACGTCCGCGCTGCTGCTCCTGCAGTTGCGCCTTCAATCCATCGGCGTGCGCCGCTTCGCGCTGCTGCTCGCGCTCGCTTGTCAGATGAACGAAATCCTCCGCCTCGCCGTGCGCCTCGGTAGCGATCACAACCCGATGATCGGCTGCCTTCAGCCCATAGAACAAGCCCGTCACTGCAGCCACAAGGCCTCTCCGCGCAATCTCCAGCTCGGCCGCCGCCTGCGCAGCCGCTGCATCGGCGCGCCGCAGACCCGCAACCTGAGCCACGCCCAGCGTCTCGTTCACAACGCCCTGGCTGGCATACTCGCGCACCGCATTGTTGGCGATGAACCGCGGCGAAGGCTGCGCTCCGGCGCCCTGCCCCGCCTGGTTCGCGAGGCCATTCGGCTGCGTGTAAAGCCCTTGATTGTGAAACGTCAGATCCGGCAGCAGTGCGGCCCGCGCAATCGACCGGTCAAGTCCGGCAACGCGGTTGTCGGCGACAGCCGCCGCGTAGGACGGCTCATTGGCCTGCGCCCGCTTGATCGCTTCGTCCAAAGTGATCGCAGCCGGTGGCGGCTGGCCAAAGACGCAACAACGCGCGCCGACCAAAACAAGAACCAGCGCAGACTTCCGACTGGGAAACCCCATGCTTCAACGATGCCTGTCCTACCCTTAAGGTTTAGTGAAGAAGCAATTACCGAATCTCAAATGTGGTCTTGAGCTCGGCCTCGGAAGAATCCCCTGCAAAGAGCGTGTACTGGCCCGGCTCCACAACCCATCTGTGTTCGGCGTTCCAGATTTGTAGATCGCGACTGGAAAGTTCGAAGGCTACGGTTTTGGTTTCTCCGGCTTTCAGGCGCACGCGAGAGAAGCCTTTCAGCTCGCGCTCCGGCGTCTCCACGCTGCTGAAGTTACGGCGCAGATAAAGCTGCGCCACATCTTCTCCGTCGCGCGAACCTGTGTTTGTGACGTTGACGGTCACATGAACCTTGCCGCCGGCGCTCTGGCCTGACGCATCCACGACAAGCTGATCGTATCGGAAGGTTGTATAGCTCAAGCCCCAGCCAAAGGGAAACAGGGGTTTGCCGTCATCGTCGACATACTTGTGCGTTCGCGATGGATCGGAGCTGTAATACACGGGCAACTGCCCCGTGCTTTTGGGGAACGTGATCGTGAGATGGCCGGATGGGTTCAAATCGCCGAATAGCGTCTCCGCAATGGCCTGGCCGCCGAACTCTCCCGGATACCATGCCTCCAGAATCGCAGGCGCGTGTTGTTTGGCCCAGCCGATGGTGAGCGGTCTTCCGTTCTCCAGGATCAGAACAGCCGGCTTGCCAGTGGCGACGACCGCCTCGAGCAACGCGTCCTGGTTCCCCGGCAAATCGAGATTGGAACGGTCGAAGCCCTCGCCTTCGACTCCCTGCCATTCGCCCATGGCGAGCAGCGCCACGTCGGCTTGCTTCGCCAGAGCCACTGCTGAGGCAATGTCTTTGCCCTCATCGAACGTGATGGAAGCATTGGGAACTTCTGCCTTGATCCCCTCGAGAATGCTGATGCGTTTGCCGTTGGTTTCGCGCTCGTAGTCTCCATAGCGGGCGATAGCGCCGTTGGGGCCGATCACGGCGATGCGCTGGATGGTCTTGGCGAGTGGAAGAAGATTGCCGTCGTTCTTCAGCAGCGTCATCGATTCCCGAGCAGATCGGAGCGAAAGTGCAAGGTGTGCCGGCGTGCGCTCCGCGCGTTCCACCAGCGTTGGGTCGACATAAGGATGGTCGAACAGGCCCAGCGTGAACTTCACGCGCAAAACGCTGCGCACGGCGCGGTCCAGATCCGCCGCCGGCAGCGAGCCGTCATGCGCGCAGTTCACCAGCGATCGTTGAAACACGTCATGATCGAAATCGTAAAACTGCATGTCGACGCCGGAGCGAATGGCGAGACACACGGCGGCCTGAGGCGTTGGCGCAACACGGTGATCTTCATAGAGCCTGCGGATCGCTCCGAGGTCTGAAAGCGCAAATCCCTGGAAACCCCACTCATCACGCAGAATCTGCTTCAACACCAGTGGATCGGCAGTCATAGGAATGCCGTCGATCTCGTGATACGCAACCATTGTGGCCATGGCGTGGCCTTCGCGAAATGCAGGTTCGAAAGCCGCAAGCATCTGGGTCCGCAGCTCGCGTTCGCCCATGTGGACGGGGGATGTATTCTGCCCGCCCTCCGGAGAACCGTGCCCCACAAAATGCTTCGGCTCCGCGACCACGGCGTGATCACTGACGAGAGAGTCGTCCTGCATGCCGCGCACGTACGCCAGCCCGAACTGGCCCGTGAGGTAAGTGTCTTCTCCGAAATCTTCCTCGACGCGGCCCCAGCGTGGATCGCGCGCAAGATCCAACACCGGAGCGAGGATCATATGCACGCCATGCGCCCGGGCCTCGGCGGCAATTGCTGCGCCAGTGTCATGGGCGGTTTGGACGTCCCATGTCCCGGCCAATCCAATCGGCGCCGGAAACACGGTTCCCGTGTCGTACCCATGCAGGCCTTCTTCAATAAAGAGAGCCGGAATGCCAAGCCTGTTGTGGGCGATCACCCATTGCTGAATTGCGTTCGCCTGCTCTGGCGTCGGATTCAGATCGTGAACGGAGCCCACCCCCAGATCGCCCCACACAGCTTGCGCTTTCTCCGGAACGAATTTCGCATCGAGCGCGGCGTGGGTGTCATCGGTATGCGCGCTCATAATCTCGCGCGCACTGGAGTACATGTCGAGCTGGCGAGCCTTCTCGACGAGCGTCATCTGCTCGAGAAGATCGTTGACCCGGTCTTCAATGGGGGCCCTGGCGTCCATGTAGATTTTGCCGGTCTTGGTTTGACCGTGAGCCACAGCTGGTCCGCCAATCCATCCGACCGAGAGCAGAAGAAACATCGCTTTTCGTGAAGGAGTTGAAATCGAACCGGATGCTCTTCTTGCTGTCTCGCGCAGGATTGTCGTCATGTCACTATTTTGGCGCCTTCTACTTCTTAGCTTCCTCCAGCGCGAACCTTCCCAGACGGATAGGATGAGAGACCTGCGGGTTGGTTTCGGTTGGATTGAAGGGGTATGCATTTGCTGACCCTGTCGGGAATCCCCACACGTCTCCAGTGCGCAGGTCGACCATCACCTTTCCGTAAACCTGCTTGCCGGGCGTGCGCAGCATTTGAACACCCGGCTCAACATAGAACCCTGCCTCCGAATAAGATTGCGCATCGACCGGCGGCGGGGCGATGCTTGGCTTGAGCGCGATTGCAACCAGGGCGATCGCAATCATCGATAAAAGAACGTTCGTCAAAAGATTCTGTCTCATACTACTCTCCAATCGAAATTAGAAGCCGGATTTGATCCGGATTTTGGAGACCTGATTTGATCCGAAGATTGCGTCCGCCGTCGAACGTTGCGGAGCATACTCAACACAACATGAGGAAAGCACGCCGACGACCAAGTCGACCCTTCTATTTGCTATCACCTGCAATGGGAGTGCTGCCGAATATTCGGAATATGCCGACCAATCGGCGATTCCAGATGCGAAGGCTCAAAACACAAAGGCCCAGCATCTCGCCGGGCCTTTGTGTTGTTCCTAATCCCCTCGGTCCCTGCTTGATCAAATCCTCATCGGCATCAGTACATATCTCGACTTGTACTCTGCGTCCGGATCCTCGGGCCGCATCTGTCCGGCTGATTGCGAGTCCTTGAACTCCAGCCGCACCTCGCCCTCATTTCCCAGCGCCTTCAAAAAGTCGAGAATGTACGACGAGTTGAACCCCACCATGATCGCCTCGCCTGAGTACGGCGTGTCGATCGTGTCTTCGCTCTCGCCCGATTCAGTTGATTGAGAACTGATCTTCAGCTCGTTCTGCTCCAGCCGCAGCCGGATCGCGCCCGACCGCTCATCGGCGAACTGCGCCACGCGCTGAATCGCCGACGACAGCTCGCTTGACCGCACCACCGCGAAGCGGGTGTTGTCGCGCGGCATCACCGCCTCGTAGTTCGGGAACTGCCCTGATAGCCGCCGCGTGCTCAGCGTGCGATGTCCCACGCGGAAGAACAGCGTGTGCTCGTCATCGGCGAACTCCACCTTCTCCGCGTCTGAGTTATTGAGCAACTGCTGCAACTCCTGCAGAGCCTTGCGCGGAATCAGCACGCGCTTCTCGCCGCTGATGCCTTCCATCGTCTCGCCCGGCTTCTCGACAAACGACAGCCGGTGGCCATCGGTCGCCACCATCGCCAGCGACTCGGCCTTCAGCACCAGCAGCGCGCCGTTCAGCGTGTAGCGTGACTCCTCGTTCGAGATCGCAAAGATCGTTCGCGCAATTAGAGTCTTCAGCGCGGCCGCGGGAATGCTGGTCGCCGTGACTACTGGAAATTCAGGCACCTGCGGATAATTTGCCCGCGCCATGCCCACCATCTTGGTGTTCGAGCGCCCCGAGCGAATCTGCACCCAGTGGTTTTCGAGCATCTTGATCGAGATGTCCCCGTCGGGCAAGAGCTTGATGTAGTCGTAGAGCTTGCGCGCGGGAATCGTGCACGAGCCCGGCTTCTTCACCTTCACCGTCGCGCTGGTGCGGATCGCCTGGTCGAGATCGGTGGCTGTAATGTTGAGCTTATCGCCGTCGGCCTCCACCAGAAAATTCGACAAGATGGGAATGGTCGTCTTACGTTCCACCACGCTCTGCGTCGCGGTGAGTTCCTTCACCAGTTCCTGGCGGCTTACGGTTATCTCCATCGCTGCCCCCTGCGCGGCCGGCTTTTCGACTTCGGCTTCAACCATCGGCATAATCCCCACCTCGCTATCCCAGGGCTCTACGACCCAGGACGCTAGTCCCCGAAATTCAGCCGATTCCGCTTCCGACCAGCCTAAATCACGCGCCCGGATTGAAGAAAACGGCTGTGTTTCCTGGCTCTGATTGTATTTGCCTTTTTGTCGCCTGTATCCGTGGAAATCCTGTTACAGAACTTTGAAATCGCGCTAAGAATCGCTCTCGATGCTTCTGCTCGGTAACCGAAGTCGGATCCCCTAATCCCCGTTCCCTGCCTTTCTCACAACCGTCAGCACGGTGATATCGTCCTCCTGGCCAAAACCCAACGCCGCGGCCGCGATTGCCTCCGCCGATTCCTCGCTGATCGCCCTCGTTCTATCGAATCCGAACAGATCGCCGCCGGGTTGGCGCGCTTCCACCACCCCATCGGAGAGAATCATCAACCGGTCCCCCTTGCTCAATTGAAACGAGCGCTCCATGTAAGCGCAATTGGCCACAATTCCCAGGGGCAAATCCGCATCAACCGTCAGCTCCTCGCCGTTGCGGTACGGCGGCAGGTGCCCCGCATTCGCAATCGTCAATGCGCCGTCCAGCTCCAGGCGTAGGCAGACGCACGTAATAAAACAGCCCTCGGAGCTCTCGGCCATCTGCCGGTTGAGCCGCGTCAATACCGACGCTGGGCTGGAGATCTCGGCCGCCAGCGCACGCAAAGCGCCTAACGCCAGCGTGCCCGTCATCGCCGCCTTCAATCCCTTGCCGCTCACATCGCCCAGCACCACCAGCTTTGCGCCGTCGCTCTGCCCGAAAACTTGATAAAAATCTCCCCCCACTTCCTGCGCGGGCAGGTAAGCCGCCGCCAACACGTATCCCGCCACCTCAGGCAACTGGGCCGGCACAAGCCGCTGCTGGATCTCCCGCGCCGCATCGAGCTCTGCCGCCACCCGCGTCTGCTCACGGCTCACCCGCGTAAACCGGAAGAACATCACAACTGCGATCGCCAGCACAAACAGAAGATCGCCGATATCCGCGTTCTGAATCGCCACCGGCCCGATCGTCACCGGATTGACGAAAAACTCCAGATGCCCCATTCCGGTATAAAGCGATGCCGAACCCACGTCGTACAGCGCAGCCGACGCTGCCGGCAGCAGACTGGGCAGAATCAGCCAGCCGGCCTCACGATTTCCTCTGCGATACCAGACAAACAGGAGCACGGGAAGAATCAGCGCCGCGGGAAGAATCGCGAGAGCCTCGATCAGGATGTACGGCGTGATCTGCAGCTTTCCGAGCGTCACCATCAACGACAGGATTGGCAGCAACAGCAGCACTGCCTGATACGCCCTCCATCCGCGTCCCGCTTTCCGGCCCGCAAAACTCAACGTGAATTGAATCTGCATCACCGTAATCGCATAGATCAGCGGATCGCTCAGCACGTTATTCCAGATCACTGCAATGACGCCGTCCCCAGACGCGTTCAGCAGCCCATTCGAAATCCCGATCAGGAACAAATACAAACCCAGCCACATATACTCCGCATGAGCGCGCTGGCTGCAATAGAGCGCGAACGCCGCCACTCCCGCCAGAAGCAGCAGCGCGTTGATCGCTAGCGAAGGAAGCGCCTGATACAACCGCTGGCTCTCGAAGTTCACGCGCTCATTTTCAATCGCGTCCGGCGTCCCCACCGCCACCGTCAAAAACAACGGCAGATGCCACAGCGTGTACGTGGGAATCGCATGCGTCCGCAACGCGATGGTGTAGTCCTTCACTCCGTCGGCCAACGGAATTACCCTCTCGACCGGCCTCTTGAGCGCATACCAGGGCTCGAGCTGCGCATCGGTCGACGCGCCGTTCACATACGCCGCATACACGCCCTTGCCGCCCACAATCAGCAAATGCGCATGCGGATGTCCATCGGCCTGCTTGACATGCAGCCGAAACCACCGCCACTCCGGACGCGCCGCGCCCAGATCATCCAGCTCCGCCGTCTTCCACCCGCTGTCGTCGAACCCGGACTGTGCCCACGCGAGATCATCACCGGCATGCGTACGCCATCCCGCGTTGAGATCCACCGTCCCCGAGAGCCACTTGGCGGCATCGACCGCTTGCCCATGCGCTAAAGAAAGAAACAGGCAGAGCATCAGCAGCGCACATCCGCTCACAAACCTCGCTGCTGTTCTCTCGCTTCGGATCACTCAATTCGTCCCTCAGACAGAATGCGATTCTAACCTTCCCGAACAGCCGCCTACCGAGGCCTTTTCAGGCAATTTGCTGCATCTTGCCCGTAGCTGCGACGGTGAAGTGGGGAATTCTCAGCTTTAATTTCTTAATTCATCTAGTAGTACCCGTAGATGAGGGAGGAAAAGTGGATTTCCCTCCCTATCGCATCATTCGACATGAGTTAACTACTACGCCTATTTTCTAAATCGCGCTTGTGCGTTTCAGGACAATTGGAAATCCCGCCGTCACGCCTCTCTAGACATACAGCTTTCCCACCTCTTCCACACTGCGTTTAAAACCCGCTGTGAAAACTGCGCGCCCAATGTGGAGACTCGGGCCATCGCTCGCCGCATCAATTACTTACTCAGCCGCGTTTCTCCACAGGAACAGCCTTTCCACACTCTCCACATGCACTGTCTCAAGGTGAGGAAAATCCCACCCATAAGCCATCGATTTTCTGGATTGGTTTGGCTCGAGTAGAGCGCGTACGATTCCCGTATCCGTTGGAAGCCATGAACTCCTTCCCAGTCCGGTATTCGCATTCAGAATCCCTTTTTTCTCCTACGCCAACCGCCCCGCACCTGTCCTACGCTTTGGAGATGGGAGCCGCGCGACGTGCCTATCGATATCGCCCAGCTCGAACAGTATTTTCTCGAGCAATCGAGCAAGGGCGCCCCTGGCCGCGAATTCTGTGACGCCATCGTGGCTCTGGCCGGCGCTAATCGTTTCGACCAATTGAGCGGCATTCTTCCTGAAGTTGTTTATGAAGAGCTTCATGCTCGCTATTGCGAAAACCCCGCGGCTTTCATCGCCGACTGGCGACGGCTGGGTCAGGACATGCGCCATGGCTTCATCCAGCATGCTCGCCAGCGCCTGACCTCGCTTACCCGCCTTCAGCCCACGAACGGCGGTTCGCACACGCCCGCCTGGCAGGCCATCCAGCGGGCCCTCGACGCACAGCAGAACGATCTGCTCCGCGCCGCCTTCATTTTCGAATTGCTCGATCTGGTCGAGCCCGCAGTCAAGCGCGCCACCGAACTGCGCGAATGCGTCGTAGCCGCACCCAGCTCCGACGAAGCCGACCGTTATCTCGACGAAGCCACACGCTGCTACTTCTACGGCCTGTTCACGGCCTGCGCCGTGATGTGCCGCTCGGTTCTCGAAGAAGCCATTAAGCAGAAGCTTCCACCGCAGCTTGAGCGCCTCGTCCGTACCCGCTATCGCAACACGGCGACGCTCGGTAACCTACTTCACGAGGTCAACAACAACCTCCAGCTCACCGGCATCGACTCGGACTTCCCCCGCATCGCCAACCGCGTCAACGACACCGGTAAGCGCGCCGTCCATCAGGGCCTGGTCTCAGAAGACGAAGCCCGCCACTGTCTGGAAAGCGCCCGCCAGGCGCTTCAACTTCTGCTCCAAAACTAAAGACTTTAATCCCTCATTGAGCGAATGCCGAATGCCGTCGCAACCCTGCTATCCTGACTGCACTTAGCCGTTGAAACCAACATTTTCAATGATAAAGGCGCGTCAAGACGGAGTGCTTCTGTTTGTCCTTGCAGGCGCTATCTTCCTCGCCGCTGGCTTCATCATGCTGCGCGACAGCGCCACGCCGGACTTTAAAGGAATCTACTACGGTGCACGCTGCCTGCTGCATCGCGGCGACCCCTACAACAAGAACGACATTCGTCGGATCTACGATGCCGAGGCTTGGCAACGCCCGCCTGATCCACCAGACCCCCGCAATTTTCCGTTCGTGATGGCGCAAATATACTTCCCCAGCGCGCTTGTTCTCGCGCTTCCCTTCGTGGGTTTGGCCTGGGGGCCAGCACATTTTCTTTGGATGGGCGTGGTTGTCGTCTCTTTTCTCCTCGCCGCGTTTTTGGCCTGGGATCTTGCAGCCGATTACGCGCCAATCCTCTCGGCTTGCCTCATCGGCTACATAGTCGTAAATAGCCTTGTTCTGTTCACCAGCGGCAATCCCGCCGGAATTGCCGTGAGCCTTTGCGTGATCGCGGCTTGGTGTTTCCTTCGAGAAAGATTTATTGTCGCCGGCGTTCTCTGTCTTGCCGTCAGCCTCGCATTAAAGCCTCACGACGCCGGATTGATCTGGCTCTATTTCCTGCTTGCCGGAGGCGCCCAGCGAAAACGCGCTCTGCAGTCCCTAGTCATCGTCGCCGCACTGGTCATGGCTGGTTCGATCTGGGTCTCTCACGTGGCGCCGCATTGGATTCCCGAGATACGCGCCAACTTCGCTGAAGATCAGCAGCACGACAGCATCGACGACCCCAATCCGAACTCCACCTACGCCCATACCGCCAGCACCATCATCGATCTCCAGAGCGTCGTTAGCTTCTTTCGCAACGATCCTCGCGTCTACAACCCCATCAGCTATCTTGTTGTCGGAACGCTTCTGCTTGTTTGGCTAATTCCGACCATCCGGTCGCGTGCCTCGCATGCCACAGCTCTGCTAGCACTTGCGCCAATCATTGCGCTCACCATGTTGCCCGTCTACCATCGCGCCTGCGACGCCAAGCTTCTGATGCTCGCGGTCCCCGCTTGCTGTCTTCTTATCGCCGAAGGCGGCCTGCTCGCAAGTCTCGCCGCGCTACTCAGCGTCAGCGCAATCGTATTAACCGGCGACATCCCTCTGGTTGTGCTGCTCAATCTCTCCGATCACATCCGTCTCTCCGCAACCGAACTCCCGGTTGCATTGTTCAAGATCGCAATCGTCCGACCTGTGCCGTTGGCGCTCCTGGCCATGACCATCGTCAATCTGCTGGTCTATGCTCGACGCGCACGGCAATCAGAGCGGCCCTGAGCGATCAAGCCTGCTGAGTCGGATTGGATCGGTCACATGCTCGGCATCTCCACCGCGCATTACCGTCGACTTCTTTTCAGTTACTTATGCTTGGTTGCACTGCCACAGCTCAGTGCTGAAAAATGCAACCAGAAGCTGCGACGCCGCGTCCCAATAGCATCGCAGTACCAGCCTTTGTCCTTGTCCCCCGCACGCCCAGGGACTCTTCACTCTTGTTTTGCTTCGTCGCCTTGTGCATCGCCTAACACACGTCGCACTCGCGCGCTTCTTGGCGCACGCCTAAACCTGCTGAGGCCCCCATGTCGACCACGGAATTCTGCGTCTACAACCAGACCCGCGCCAGCTTGCTGACTCCGCGCGTCACCGTCATTGATGCACAGTCCGAACCGCTCAAAGCTGTAAAGGCCCTCATCGAAGGTCTCGCGCCCGAAGCCAATGCCGGTCTCTGGCTCAATCCGCTCAAAAGCATCCCCACTGTTCCGCGTCTGTCGGCCTATGACCTGGTCTATCTCGATCACGAAGGCCGCGTCGTCCATGGAGTCGAACTTGTGCCTGACGACGAGGCGCCGCGTTTCGACGGTGTAGTCAGCGCTCTCGTGTTGCCCGCTCATACCTTCGCCGCATCCCAAACCATCCCTGGCGATCGGGTCGTCTTTCGCCTCGCCGAAGACCGATCCTCCGCCGCAGCTCCGGAACCCGCGCTGATTTCGGCGTCCGTTCCCAAATTCCCGACCATTGAATCTTGCGCGACGGCGCCGAAACAGATCGATGCAGCCCAAGCGTCTGCGCCTGCTGATGCCCCCCTCTCCGTCGTCGCCGGGATCGGGCAGTTGCAGCCGCTCACCTGGCCGCTGCCATCGCCGGACGCTCAACCGTCATCCTCGGCCGTCGAACCACAACTCGTTGGCGCGGAAAAACAGTCTTCGCCTTTCGAATTTCTCCGTTCCATCGTTCACCTCCGTATTCGCGTCCAGATATCTATCTCCACTGCGCCGCCAACAGAGCCAAATGCAATCCCTGCAACTTTGTCTGTCTCCGCGCCTGCAACCAATACAGCGCCCCAACAGGTTTTCGGCCCTGATTTTTCTCGTGCCGCCATCCGCTCTCAAGTTGCTGCTGGGGCCCGATCTTTCTCAACAAGCTGGGCTGTCTTCGGCGCACGTTTTCGCCGCGCCGTTGGTGCGCTCGCGCATCGCGCATCGTTTTTCGCGACCGTCACGACGCCCATCTTCTTCGAGCACACGGTTCCAGCCGGCGCTAAGCAAATTCGCCGCGCAGCCATGAACGCGTATAACGCCGCCAAATGCCGCTATCTTCGCTGGGCTGACGCCTTCATGTTCCACCCCGCAACGGTTTCGGCGCCGCGTATCGCTTTACGCCTGCGCCTCCCTCGCCGCTTCCGCGCCTAAGCCGGCGTCGTCTTTCCTGGATTTCTGTTCCCTATCCCTTTCCTAGTCCCTGTCTCTCCCGCCCTTCTATACTGGACTTTCCATGTCTTACGCTTCGGCCATCGACCAGCTCAACGCCATGGCCCCGGAGTTGTATACGCAACCGGGCCATGTGCGCCGAAAGTTCTCACTCGACGAAATCGGGGCATTGCTTGCAGCGCTTGGCGATCCGCACAAGCGTTTTCGCTCCGTCCTGGTCGCCGGCACCAACGGCAAAGGATCGACCGCCTCGACTCTCGCGTCGATTTTGACGGCATCTGGGTTGCGCGCTGGGCTGTACACGTCGCCGCATCTCACGCGCCCCAACGAGCGCATCCGCATCAACGGCGCCGAAATCTCGGATGATGCCTTCGCCGCGCTCTACTTCCGTGTCCACGATTGCGGCCAAAAGCTCGTCCTCGATCAGAAGCTGGCGCAGGTTCCCAGCTTCTTTGAGACCCTGACCGCCATGGCCTTTCTGCACTTCGCCGAAGAGGCCCCCGGCAGCGCCGCCGTCGACATCTCTGTGCTCGAGGTCGGCATGGGAGGCAGGCTGGACGCGACCAACATCGTCGATCCGCTCCTGTCCATCATCACCGACATTTCGCTCGATCACACCGAATGGCTTGGCCCCACCATCTCCGCCATCGCCCGTGAAAAGGCCGGCATTCTGCGTCCCAATGGCACATTGATCACGCTTCCCCAGCACCCGGAAGCTAATCAGGTCATCGGTGAAGTCGCCACCGAGCTCAATGTCCGAGGCGTGAGCGCAGTCCCCTACATGCCGCAAACAGCGCCGACCGCTGCGTCAAGGGGGGCAATTTCCTCGGCGGAATTAAATCACTCCAGCTCCTATTTGGTTCAGGCCCTGGGCTCAACCATCACCGTCGACTCGCCCCTCCACGGCGACCACCAGCATCGCAACCTCGCGCTCGCCATCGCTGCAGCCGTCGAGCTGGCCGAACATCACAACCTGCCTATCACAGCCGCCGCTGTGGCAGCGGGAATCCGCTCCACGCAGTGGCCTGGCCGGCTCGAAACGATCTTGGTCTTAGCCGAAAATGCTCAAGGGTGCGCCCCACTGCAGGTGGTGCTTGATGTTGCGCACAATCCTGGCGGCGCGTGGGCCCTTCGCGCAGCTCTGCGTTCGGAGTTCGGCCTGAGCGAGCCAGGCGCTCCGGCGGCCACGCTCATCTTTAGTTGTCTGAAAGACAAGCCGCTGGCCGAAATGGGGCAGATCCTCTTTCCCCTCTTCGATGAAGTCATCTTCGCGCCCATCCACAGCGCTCGCGCCACGCCCATGCCCGATCTGCTGGCTGCGGCCGAAGCTGTAGGCGTTCCCGCTCGCGCAGCGTCTTCTATCGTTGAAGCCATTGCGTTCGCGGAATCGGCTTCGGTCGGCACGGATAGGCGCGAAACGCGATCCGCCTCTGCGGCCAGCAGCGCTCCACGCGTAGTGGTGGTCGCTGGGTCCGTCTATCTCATTGGTGAAGTCCGCCCGCTTCTGCTGGCTCGATCCCAATCATGACCCGTCCGCCGAGCCCGCTGCCGCGCCTCTATCGCTGGCGCACTAACCTGATCCAGGGCCCGCTCTTCTTTCTCTGGACCGCCCTCTGCGGCTCGCTCTCGCTGATGGTCTCGCTGTTCGAAAAATCCGGCCGCATCCAGCACGACATCGCCCATCGTTGGGCTCGCGGCAGCGTCTTCTTATCTGGCGCGCGCCTCACTGTCCATGGCGCCGAAAATCTCCGCAAGCATCCGGTCGCCGTCTACGCCGCCAACCACACGTCCTATATGGACACGCCGGTCATCTTCTCCACGCTGCCCTTCCAGTTCCGCATCCTCGCGAAAAAAGAGCTATGGACGCTCCCCTTCATTGGCTGGCACCTCAACCGCTCCGGCCAACTCCCCATTGACACCGTCGATCCTCACGCCACGATTTCGAGCCTCGGCGGCGCCGCCCGCACCCTGCGGGCCGGCATGCCCATCTTCGTTTTTCCCGAGGGCTCGCGTACGCCTACGGGCGAACTGCAAACCTTCCTCGCCGGCGCGGCGTTCCTCGCCATCCGCGCACAGGTTCCGCTTGTCCCCATCGCGCTCAGCGGCGTTTACGATCTGCTGCCCATCCATACGCGCCATTTCTATCCCTGCGATCTCACGCTTACAGTCGGCGAGCCCATCTCGACCAAGGGCATGACCATCCGACAGGCCGAAGAGCTCACCGCCCGTCTCCGCGCCATCATCGACGAGCTCCGCATCAAGCCTTCAGCAAGCGCGTCTGTACTCTAGCTATCATTTACCGGCTAACTGACTACGGCCGACTGATCCCTGACCGCTGACTTCTGTATTTACATCGTGATACGATATAAATATGTCCGTAGCTCTACCCACAGATTCAGCTCTCATCCCTACCCTCGCCGAATTCCGTTTCGCTCTGCGTTCCTTCCTTCATTTCAGCGAACGGGCCGCCGCAAACGCTGGCCTGCAGCCGCAGCAGCATCAGCTTCTGCTTCAGGTCGCCGGCGCGTCAGAGACCGCCATCGTCACCATCGCCTACGCCGCCTCGCGCCTCGGCCTCAAGCACAACAGCGTCGTCGAGCTCGTTGACCGCTCTCAGCGCGAAGGCCTGCTCTCGCGCACCACCGACGCCGAAGACAGGCGCCGCGCCATTCTTCACGTTACACGCAAGGGCCGCAGCGTTCTCGCCAAACTTTCCGGCCATCACGCCCGCGAGCTGCAGGAGATGGCGCCGCGGCTCGTGGCTTCACTCAAGAAAATTCAGAAGCACAGCGCCGCAATCGCGAAGACGGAGGCTCGATGAAATCCCGCCCCTCTGCATTGCGCGACTTCACCGTCGATAATCGCACCTGGCTGCTGATCGCCGTCGCCGTCGTCATCGGCGCCGGCGCCGCGGGCCTCGCCGTTTTGCTTTTGCGCGCCATCGCACTTGCGACCAACGTCTTTTACTACCACCGCATCAGCCTTGCGCTCGTCGGTCCCGCAGGGTCGACGGAATCGCACGCGCTCATGCTTGTCGTTCCTGTCATCGGCGGCCTCATCGTCGGCGCTATGGCGCACTTCGGATCTGACAAGATTCGCGGCCACGGCATCCCTGAAGCCATCGAGGCCATCCTGCTGCGTGGCGCGCGCGTCGATCCCAAAGTCGCCGTCCTCAAGCCGCTCTCGGCGGCGATTGCCATCGGATCCGGTGGTCCCTTTGGCGCCGAGGGCCCCATCATCATGACCGGCGGCGCCTTCGGTTCCCTCATCGCGCAGTGGCTAAAACTGTCCGACGCAGAACGCACGACGCTCCTTGTCGCTGGCGCCGCCGCTGGCATGTCCGCGGTCTTCGCTTCGCCTCTCGCTGCGATTCTTCTCGCTGTCGAGCTGCTTCTCTTCGAGTGGCGCCCGCGCTCGCTCGTCCCTGTGGCTGCCGCCAGCGTTGTCGCCGGTGCGCTGCGCATCGTGTGGCTCGGTTCGGGTCCGCTCTTTCCCGTTCCACTGTCAACGTTCAACCTCACGGCGCCGCTATTGATCGCCGCGCCTCTCGGCGCCTTCGTCGGTCTCGCATCCGCTGGACTTAGCCGCCTCATGTACGGCTTCGAAGACGCCTTCGAACACTTCGGCGCCCGTTTTCGCATCCATCAGATCTGGTGGCCGGCCATCGGAGGCATCGGTATCGGCATCGGGGGCTTCTTCTTTCCGCGCGCACTCGGCGTCGGTTACGACAACATCGCGGAACTGCTGCGCGGCAACGCGCCCGTCGATCTCATCCTCGGCCTTATCCTCGCTAAATCGCTCATGTGGGCGTTCTCGCTTGCATCCGGCACATCGGGTGGCGTGCTTGCCCCCTTGCTCATGATCGGCGCGGCTCTGGGCGAAGGCGCTGCACACCTTGCGCATCTGCCAGTCGAAGCGCAGGCGCTCTGGGCTCTCATCGGCATGGGCTCCATGCTCGCGGGCGCCTTGGGCGTGCCTCTCACTGCAGTGCTCTTCTCACTCGAGCTCACTCATGCCTTGCCGGCGGTGTTGCCGCTTGTCCTGGCCTGCGTCACGTCCTATCTTGTCACGTCGCTGCTGATGCCGCGCTCCATTCTTACCGAGAAGCTCAGCCGCCGCGGCTATCACCTCTCGCGCGAATACGGCGTCGATCCTCTCGAAACCATTACCGTCGGCGAGGTCATGACGGCGCTGCCCGAGGAGAAACATGCTTCACGTTCCGAGCACGAACAACTGCCTCCGGCGTTTGTCTACTCCGATGAAACCTGCCGCGCGGCCGCCGAGGAGATGGCCACCTCGGGACTGCTCACCATGCCTGTCGTTGATCGCGAGACCAACCAGATCGCCGGAAGCCTCGGCGCCTCCGAGTTGCTCACCGGCCGTCGCCGCGCAGTCCATCGCGAATCCAACCGCACCATCGCGTTTCAACTCAGTGACTAGTCGGCCACCTGAGGGACCTGAGTTTTTTGCGATGCATCGAGTTGCATGAACATACTTGCCCCGGACAATTTACTTACGCAGCGCGTTGCACACCGATCGCAATGTAAACTCGAGCGACTCCCTCGGGACGCTCTCCACAAACGGCCCGACAATCCATCCCAGTCCGGCCGGGATCGAGCGCGTCAGCGAGACCGATTCAATCTGTATGTAGAGTCCGCCATCGCGTTCCTCATAAGTCCAATAGGAATTCAGCCGCCACAGAAAGCCATGCTCTTCCTGTGGGCTCAGCGGATGCTCCTCAGCCGTTCCGGCGTCTGCGATCTCCGTGACTTTCGTGCTGCGTGAAATGCTGTACCTATGCTGTGCATCCAGACGCCCGTACGCGATGTCATAGCTTGTGTCCATCACCACCGTGATGACATGCTTCTGCTTTACGCGCATCTCGGCCTGTAGATGATCTTCGTCGGAGCGCGCCAGGACGTGCGCCCGCGGGATCTCGGGTGAAAAGATTCGCGGATATTCGCCGAAGTTTTTCATCACGCGCTCAAAATCTGCAGCCTTCACTCCGGCGATGAACGCGCTCCCACGCCAATCGTGGATCAACGCTCCCCGGGCTTCCGCGTTCGTGGGAGTGAGACGCTCGACGATTGGTTCGCCATGTTGCAATCGCGGCCAATCTGCACGCGCCAGAAAATTCTCCGGCGCCCGATGCTGTTGTGCGAGCCTTGTTTCAAGGGCAGTGATGTATGCATTGAATTGCGATATTGCTCCCTTCGTCGGTTCCTCGCTGCCTGACGTAAGTCCAAACCCCAGCGCCAAGGCAAACATAAACACCGACCGTCGTTTCCATCTCACACAACTTACTTTCATTTGCGAAGAATAAATCTCACGACGCGGGCATGCGACAACATAAAACTTCTATTGATCCAATCGATCTCTCGCAAATTCTCTTTGCTCATGTAGCAATCGTTTTTGATCATCCGCTCTGGGAGCGCGTAAATCCTTCCCTCGAGTCGTGCGGGTCGCATCCAAATCTTCGGCCATCAAGCTAGGCTGCTCGGTAAGTTTTGAAAAATCACATATTCAACGCGCGATCGCCCATAGTTCATGAGATCGCTGCTTTTTTGAAGGAGACTCCCCACATGACTCGCAGTGTCTTGTTCCTCTCCCTCTGTGCGGCGCTGTGCGCCTCTGTCTTACAGGCCCAAACTACGACCCCGTCCTTCGTCTACGTCTCCAATACCCCCGTCAACAGCAGCAACAACTACATCAACGGATACACCGTCGCGCCCGACGGAAGCCTCACGGTCATCGATGGCACTCCGTATTACGCTGAAGAAACCGACATCACAGTCGCGCAGAATACGCTCTTCGGTATCGATAAGAACGTCCCGAGCATCGACGCCTTTTCCATCGCCGCAGATGGCGCAATCACCTATCTGACTTCAACCGACTACGCCCAATTCAATCCCGACGATTGCGGCGGCGCTGGCTGGGTTTTTCCCGACCGCTCCGCGACCGACATCTATGCGATGGAGTTCGATGGCGACTGCGCCAACAACACCTATGAGTCCTTCGCAACCGAGCCCAGCGGCAGTGTCGGGAATCTCGGCGTGGTCAACGGCGGCGCAGGTTCATTCGACGGCGTGTATCTTCCCGCTGCGTTTCTGGGCAGCAACCAATTCGCCTATGAAGCCACGAATAACTCCTGCATGTACTCCTCGGTCTCTGCCTTCGAGCGCACGCCGAGCGGCTTGTTGACCTCGTCGAACGCGACGACAACGCTGCCCGATCCTCCCGATGGCTACCGGGCCTACTATCCCACGATGCTTGGCGCCGATCCCACCAATCATGTGGCGATCGCGCTCTGGCCGGTGAATCCTCCGGGATGCTCCACCGCGCCCCTGCAAATCGGCGTCTTCACGGCAGACTCCGCCGGCAATCTCACCACGACCGACACCAGCGCCACTATGCCCAGCACACTGGTCGGCGACGTGGATGACCTCAAAATTTCGCCCGCCGGCGATATGCTCGCCGTCGCCGGAAGCGCAGGCCTGCAGGTCTTCCACTTCAACGGCGCCAGCTCGGTCACCGAATACACCAACTTGCTCACATCCGATCCCATCAGCGAGATGTTCTGGGATCGTTCCAATCACCTCTTCGCTCTTAGCCAATCCAGCAACAAGCTGCACGTGTTCAACGTGAATGGATCGATGGCAACCGAGGCGCCCGGCTCGCCCTACGTGATCAACGCGCCCATCCACCTCGCTGTCTACTCGCCGCAGCAATAGAGATCGAGCGCCGCAATGAATCGGTGCGAAAATGGGCGTCCCATCCTTGCGCGATGAAACAGCGCAAGGATGGGAACCGAATCCGGTAGGCGCCTCACACCGTAAACACCCGCACTTGAAAAGCATCCAGGCTTACAGTGAACGTGTTCGTCCCAGCATCGTAAGCTGACGCCGGACTGATTGGCGTGCACTCGTTCACCGCCGTCGCGCTCCATGGCCAACCGGGAAACCCAAACCCCGGAAATGCCTGCGCACACACATTCGCCAGAACAATCACCTGTCCCGCCGAACCCAGCGGCGATCCATTTGTCCGCGCGTAGCCAAAGACCCATGGCCCGTCGTTGGTATCGAACGCCGGATGGAAGTAGAAGAACGCAATCTCGTTGCGCTGCAGAGCAGCATTTGTCCTGCGAAGCTGAATCAAAGCGCTCACGCGCGCAAGCAGCGCGGCGTTGCCCGGCAGTCTGGCGCGATACCACTGCACCGGGTCCTGCTGTTTCGGATCGGTCGCGTTGTAATCCGTATCGTGCACATCGCCGAACTCCTCGCCGGCAAGAAACATCGGCATGCCCACTGATGTCATGATCAGCGCAAACACGCCAAAGACGCGGTTCAACGCTGTATTCACGATGCCTGTTCCGCTCGTCCCCTGGGTTCCATCCACAAACGCCTTCACGTTGTCGATGCCGCCGTCGCCCAGTCCCGCGGCCTGCAGCAACGGACCCAAAATCACGTTCATCATTCGCGGCGCGCCCTGCACGTCGTGCGACGTCGCATAGTTCACCGCGCAGGCAAGGTCGGCGTAGCCTGCATCGAAGCTGTTCGTCCAGCCATTCCACGTTCCGTCCTTGGAAAGGAAATGCTCCACGCGTTGGGTGCGCGAAGCCGCGCCGAACGCGGTCGTCAGCGTCCCCGTGGCCAGCAATCGAATCTCCTGCTGAAACCCGAAGTTCCAGATCGCGTCGACAACCTTTGTCGGTCGCCCCGTACTGGGTCCGGTGATGACAAATTCGCGGCTGGAATCTTCCGCTACCACGAGAAAAGGCTTGCCGGGAAATGCGGCGTTACTCGCCGCCGTTGCGCGATCGTGAAACTCCTGCACAAAATCCCAGTTGGCGATGTCGGGAAAATCGTCGATGCGAAATCCATCCACGTGATACTCGTTCACCCAGAACTCGGCCATCTCGCACAGAAACTCGCGCGCCGCATAGTAGCTTCCGTAAGCGGGCGAATCGTACTCAAACAGATTCTGTCCCCATCCGTTGCGCCCCTTTTCATTGGCGGGGGCCATGAACCACTGACTGGCCAGATCGCCCAGTGGACACGTCGGCGAAAAGAACGCCATCACCACGTCGAGGATCACGCGAATTCCCTTGGCGTGGCAGGTCTTGATAAAGAACTTCGCATCCACCGGGCCGCCCATATCGTAATCCGGCGCAAAGTAAAACCGCGTGCCGTAGCCCCAGTCGAGCGTCTGCGACGTGTCTTCAATCGGAAGCAACTCGATGCAGTTGATCCCCGCTGCTTGCAACTGATCGAGATGTTCGAAGATCATCTCGTCGAACGTGCCTACATCCACCAATGGATTATCCGAGGCGCTCTTCATCCACTTCAGCGGCATCTCGTAAATCACGACCTTGTTATTTTGCGGCAGCGCCGCGCCCGCCTCGACCGTGGCATCCCAGCGGAAGTTGGGCTGCACGCGCACCCCGCCGGCGATGTGAAACACGCCGCGGTAGTATCCGAAGCGCGTGATCTCGTCGGCGTACGGATCGTTGCGCACCTTGCCCGGATCGCCGTCCTGCACCAACTCGTACTCGTAGGCGCCATCGGCAAGATGTTGCGCATCGATGTCGAACTCCCACCAGCCCGGATACGTCGCGCTGTTGGTCATTGGGAACG
>DATHNJ010000072.1:0-6683 GCA_035486155.1 Occallatibacter sp.
GGCACGGTAAACGCTTTTTCCGTGATGTGAGCGCCGAGCCAGCGAGCAAGTTGCTTCCGCGTGCTCTCCGAGACACACGCGATCGCATCGGCCGACTTCAGGCATTGCCGCACCACCTGGCGATTCACCGCGCTCTTCAGCAGTCCGAAGTTATCAGGAATATCGAACGGATAAAGGTCGTGCAGCGTCACGATTGTGGGGCAGGGAAAGTCCTTGGCCGCCATCGGCGAAGGATACGCCAGATGCACGATGTCGGCATTCAATTGCGCCGCAACCTTGGGCAGTTCCGCGTAGTACCACCAATTGCGGCGAAGAGTCGACCGCCCGATCTTCACTGGATGGATGTGCAAACGCGCGTCTTGGCGGGCCACGGCATCGACATACGTGCGTTGCTGCCAGTCCCCGGCAAGCATATGCACCTCGGAGATCTCCGGCCGCGTCAGCAGTCCACGAACGAGATTCGCGGCATGACGCGACACCCCGTTCAGGTTTTCGGGCGCCGTAAGAGCGGCAACTACGACTTTCATTGGATGGAACTCCTTGCAGTCCCGCTAAAGCCGCTGAGTTGAGCGCTCAATGAAACGCCGTTCGTCGCGCCTTCTTGCCCTCCGCGGATGCGCGTCTCCACGCTCGCCCCAATCAGCGTGATTGCCCAGAGAGGCAGCAGAAGGTCGAATGGCTCCGCCTCGGTTAACCCGCGAATGACAATAAAGAGGAAGAGCGTCGTGAGGATCAACTTCATTGGCTGATCTGGCAGCCTTTTGATCCTTTTGTAAAAGCTGCCGTACACCCCAACTAACAAAGCAATCCCCACCACGCCGTAGGCGAAGAACTGTTGAAGCACTTCATTCTCTGCGTGCCGAGCTTCAAACTGATCCGACCCAAAGGGCGGCATCACCTTCCACAAAGCGTCGAAACCATTCCCGAACCACGGCTTCGTCAGGGCCGCATCGAGCGCGAACGCCCAGATCGCGGTTCGCCCGGTCAACGTCTCCGCCTGGTTGCCGGCATTGGTGTACACGTCGTAGTAGTTCTCGTAGAGGCTCCAGAAAGAGGCCCCCACAATCAGCGCTGCGGTGGCAATCAACAGCTTGACCCTGCGGCTGACCGTCTTATCCCGAAATAGTAGAATGCCCTCGCTCAACACGAACGCGGCCAGTGTCGACTTACTCAGACTGCGAACCAGCGTAATCGCCAGGAACGTAATCTCCGCGCCCCACTTCCCATCCTTCCGCGACATCAGATACTGCGCGAGCAGAATTCCGAAGGCGCATAGATTGCCGATCTGATTCGTATTGAAGTAGTCCATGTCGCCGAGACGAAGATCCGCCTCTACAGGCATGATCCACGCCACCAGAGCGAGAAGACACGCGCTCCAGATATATCCCTTCATCAGCGAATGGACGACGCCATCCACCGGTGCCGTTCGCAGCATGAGAACGACGATCGCAACATCGGCGGCGATTCCACACCAATAGAAGAAGGATGTAGGCAACGAGACCGTGCCGCTCCACGCCAGGCTGCATAAGGCAAATGCGAGATAGGCCAGCACCCAGCGAAAACTCGACGACTTCAACATCCATCGCAACGAGCGCTCGCTACGACCGATCGCCTGAAAAGCGACGACAAGCAATAGGCCGAAGTCTAGGACGAGTCCAGCGACCGCGCCGGTTTGCGATTCCAGCACAAGCAACCTGACCGCAATCAACGTGATTGCCGTGCGGAAACAGAAGTAGAAACCAACCAGCGCGGGCGTCACCAGCAGAGGCGTCGCCTGCGTCCTCTCATCGGAAACAAGCGGCCTTCGCGCGACGGCATTCGCCGCCGTCGACATCGACCAAAAGCGATCGGCAATCATCGCAGCGCCCGCCTGGAACGCATGCGAATCCGCAGCTCTCGCAGGTCGGCTTCGATCTCCTGCGCTAGTTGCTTGCGAGGATCGGATGCGTCCACGCGGCTCCAACGATACGCGAAGATCATGCCTGTGCCGGTGGCGCCGGTGACAAGTATCGTTAAAAGAAGGGCCAACAAGGCACGAGGCGGGAAGGACTTCTTTTCCGGAATGCCGGGAGAGTCGATCACGTTCACTACGGGAATGTCTTTCGCCTCTTGAATGCGCGCCATCTCATATTGCTGCGTCAGCAACTCGAAGACAACCTCCTGCACGCGCACAGTCCGGTAGAGATCCGCGTAAGGAACCGCAAGCCGCGGAAGCTGTCGTAGCGGCGGATACAGATTGTCTGCTGAGTCAGTCGTGCTTGTGCCGGTTTTTGCGCCGTCTGGCTGCGCCGCCGGCAGTTGGGCTGAGGTTCCCCCCATCTTCGCCAACTCACGCTTCAGGTCGGCGATGCGCGCCTGTGCGGCGCGCACGCGGACGTTGCCATCGCCGTAAATCTGGCGAAGAGACTCAATCTCACCCTGCGTCGCGATCAGTTCGGCCTCCAGCCGCGCGCCCGCGTCGACCATCGCCCGCGTTTGCTCGCGAATATCGATCGCGTCATTCGTGCTGGCGAAGTTGCTCAACTCTCGCTGCGCCTGCTCCAGTTTGTCTTTCACCTGGGTAAGGCGCTGCTCGACAAAGACTCGCTCGCGATGGGCCGATGAGGTGCTGGTGCGATTCAGCAGAAGATTCAACTGATCCAGATAAGCCTGCGCCAAATCGCGCGCCCGCCTGCGATCCGTGTCTGTCACCTTCAGCGTAATAACTCCGCTCTTCTTGTCATCCACAATTGAGGTGTGGCGCAGGAGGTACTTCGCCGTGTCGACGCGATATTTCTTGTGGTAGGCATGCTGCAAATCAAAACGATCGATCAGAGCGCCGGTGACGGTTCCGCTCTTGAGCAGATCGATGTAAAGCGCGGAGCTCGCGTGCGCTCCCAGCAGGTTGGCGGCCAACGCACCCAATCCGCCGCCCAATGCGTCGCTTCCTCCTCCGCCAAGGCTGCGCCCGGCCAGCGCAGCAAGCATCGCTGTTCCGCCGGAGCCCGAACTGTCCGGCGGCATGATGCGGGCCGTCGACTCGTATCGCTTGGGAATGATGAACGCGATGATCAGGCTCACCACAGCGGAAATGATCGCCACGCGCGCCAACGTGCGGCGCCGGTCCCAGAGGACCGCGGCATTCGCCACCCAATTCGGCGCTGGCGCCGGGTTGATCGGAAACGGCTGCGCCGTTCTAAAGTCCGGCTCCAAAACGACCTGTTCTCTCTCAAGCGCCATAGGTCCCTACAATCCAGCGCCAACTGCGGCGGCAATGGCTATCGACGACGCAATCTGCGCCGTGCCGAGCAAGTTGCGCCACCAAAGCGAAGCGCCAATGATCTTTTGCGGAACCACGATCACATCTCCCGGCTCCAACCGCGTCGACAAAACATCGTGGCCATACCAGCCCGGTGTCCGGCCTACCACTGAGCCGTTGGCGCGAATGATGAAGATCTGGCCGCGATTTGCGACTTGCGTTGCTCCGCCGGCGCGCTGCAAATACCACTTCGCCGACTTGCCCGGCGCGAACGTAATCGCCACAGCGTTGTACACCTGCCCGGAGACAAGAACGAACCCCGGCCTCTTCGGCACGCGCAACACATCGCCTGCGCGCACTTCGATATCCGCCGTCGTTCCGGCCCAGCTCTTGATATCCGCATTGATATGGATCACCATGCGCCCCGTGGCCGGCTGGTTCTTCAATCGCGAGAGCACCTGCTGCTGTTGCTGCTGGATCAACTGCAGCGTCCCGCCTTGATCGCCAGTCCCACTTACGGCCGGAGACAGGCGTGCCGCAGCCGAACTTGTCTCGATCTGGCGAACCAGTTCGTCGCGGCTCTTCTCTTCAAGAGCGCGCACCTCGGGCCGCGTGAGAACGGCGCCCTCGGCATAAGCTGTGTCACGGAATCCTCCCGCGCGAAGGAGCACATCGCTCAAGTGCTCTCCCTGCCGAAAGCCGTAGCTTCCTGGATGTCCAACTTCGCCTTCAATCCGTATCGACGCGCCGATGTCGCTCCAGCCCGTGATCTGATGAATGGTCAACACGTCACCGGCCTTCAACGGCGCATCGGCGTCGCGGTCGCTCTTCTGAACCGCATCGCCGATGCGCAGATCGCGCCGTTCCTGAATGGCCTTCGTTCCATTGACCACGCTGTAGCTAATCAGGTCTGCGTCATCCAGCAGGGCATCGCGCTTGAAACCACCTGCCATACGCACCAGGTCCGCCGCGGTCATGCCTTCCGAGAGCGCATAGGAACCGGGCCGAATCACCTCGCCGCGTATCTGCACATTGGGCGCATCGTGTTCGTAGCGCCCGTACACGCGAATGGTGTCGAACGGCTGCAGAGGGAGATTTGAATTTCCAATCAGCACATCCGGAACGTCAAACTCGATCGCCTCCGGATGCAGGTCAGGCGGCACAAGACGCACGATCTCGCCGCGCTCTGCAGGCTCGGGCAGAAGATCCTGATAGCTGTGCAGCACGTCGCTCAGCCGCATTCCATCGCGATAAGGCTCTCTTCCGGGGCGCACCACGTGCCCCCTCACGTACACAACGCGCTCGCTGTACGGAGCGATGGACACCACGCGCACGCGATCGCCATCCTTCACTTCGAACGATGCGATGGCCGCCTGCGCTGCTCCTGCCGCGCCGGACCCTGCCATATTCAGTCCGATCGTCTCCCGCTGCTGGTTCGCATCAATGCGCTCCACCGTGATATGCCCCAGCGAGGCCGCGACCGTTGCGCCGCCCGCCTCTTCCATCACTGCGGCGAGACTGGTCTCGTTGTGCAGCTCGTAGATCGCCGGCCGTTTCACCGCGCCGTAAACCGCCACCTGCGGGCCTGCAGGCGGCACAAGCAGGGTGTCGCCGCCTTCCAGCTTGTCGTCGTCCGTTCGAATGCCGTGCAGCAGAAAGTCGTAGAGATCGATCTCTCCGATCAGCTTGTCGCTGCGCAGATGCTTCAGCACACGCAGCGATCCGGTCGCGGTCGGGCCGCCGGCAGCATACAGCGCGCTCAACGGCGAAGACAGCGAGCTGATGTCATACGCGCCTGGCCGCTGCACGTCGCCGACGACATAAACACGCACCGTGCGCAGCCGCGCCACTGTCACGGCCACCTGCGCATTCCTGAATTGCCTTTGCAGTGCGCTGGTAATCACGCTTTCGGCTCGGCCCAGCGTGAGCCCGGCAACCTGCACTTCGCCCGCTTCGGGCAGCATCACGCGGCCTTCGCGATCCACAGTGCGCGGCAGCGTCTGCGACAATCCGCCCCACAGGCTGACGTTCAACATGTCCCCCGGACCCACAACATAATCAGGACCGATGGGAACATCCAGCGCGGGCGCAGTCGCCGTAGCGCTTAGGGCGCCGCCCGCCTTGGCGTCCCGGCTCACAAAGACGTCTGACCCGAACCGCCTCAGATGCTCGGGCGCGCTGGGAAGCTGCGAGTAGAGATCGCGCAGAGACTGGAGATTGTAGGGAGGCGCCTGATGCACGACCTGCGGTTCATCCGTAGTGTTGCGCGGCTGCCCCAGGGCGCGATCGCGCGGCCGGCTGGGTTCGTTCTGCGTTGGAGCGGAGATCTCAGCATTTGAATCCGTCTCAAGGGGATTCAACGAGTTCAACGGGGGCGCGGCGCCGGCGTCTTCCTGACCGCCTTGCAGCGACTGGAGCTGGCCTCCCAAGAGCGAACCGGAACTCTGCGCGTCTCCTAGACCAGATTGTCCTGTTGCGTCCGGACGCGTAACAGCTGCACGCTGCAAATCCTCATCGGAGACGTAGCCCCGCGCGCGCAGAAAATCGGTAATGCCGGCGCGCACCTGCCGGTTAGTCGCAATCTGGCTGTAAAGAGCTTCGTCGCTGATCGATTCCGGCTGAACCGGCGTGCCCTGCTGCTGAAGGTTGTCGGCAACATACGACTTCAACTCCACGACCAGCTCAGGACGCTGCTGCAGGATCATCATGATCTGCCCGGGCGACAGAACTGTATTGCCGCCCGAGAAACCTTGCGCGTTTGCTTCGTTCGCTCCGAAAGGACTCATCGCGTCCGTTTCACTAGCGTCGGAGGCGTTCGATCCGAGCGGAAAAGCGCTGCCACTCAGCGGGTTCGAAGAAGTTGTCGAAGCACCCGTCGATCCGGTTTGCGTGTCGTTCGCAGCCCCCGGCGGCGGAGCAAATTGGGAGAACGCGCGCGGCGCGGAAACACCGACAGCGATCAACGCACCTAGGAGCGCGCAGTAGAGCCGCCGAACGAACGAATTATGCGAAAAGAGCTTCACCGGGACGTCTCAGTCATTCGCCTTTGCCAGCGCGAGAGTTCAATTGCGTATCTCAAACCTTCAACGACGTGGAATTGCAGTCGCGAAAAAAAGAAACTCAGCTCCCTGCGATAGCGTGACAGCCTGGACCCGAGCCGTTCTCCCGGCTGACCACGCGTGATGGGCGGAGGCAGATGGGTGGGAAAAATCAACCTACGGAGTGTTGGGTGGTTCGGCGTCTCGGTGCGCAGCTCGCGGCGCAAAATCAGGTACAACTTGTTCCCCGCCGAATCGGCGAAGAGCACGCGATGCCAGAATGTCTCCACCCAGAGGCGCACCTTGTGCGGCAAGCGCCCGATGGCGCTGCGGGTGAATGCGTTTTGGCCCGCAGCTCCGAACATCATCTTCGAAAGCAGCAGTGCGGTCCCCAGAGCAATCTCGCC
>DATHNJ010000073.1:0-9068 GCA_035486155.1 Occallatibacter sp.
GCAAGCCGGAATTCGACCGAACGCTAGTCACCTTCTGGGTACGTGGGTAAATGATTCGAAGGAGAGAATTGCCCAATCAGCAAATGTTTCGCAGGCATGACGCATGCGATTGGAGAATTGTATGGTGGAATTTGTATGCGACTTAACGAGTCCTGGATAGCTTCGTAGCGGCCCCATAGAAGCCGCAGGAAAATAGCCCAGAATCGCGCACACGATAGCTCGCGCGACCAGCTATTGATGAGAACGGAGACCTCGAACATGAAGCCGAATGAACCCAGCCGCACAGCCCTGATCATCGCGCGGCAGCGGGCTGCTCATCAGGCGCTCGATCATGGCGCAATTCTCTATGACCCATTTGCTTTGAAGATTCTGCGGGAAGACGAAAAGGACGTGCTTCAATTCGCGAACGCACACCCGTTGGCCAGCATCGGACGTCTGTTCACTGCCGCGCGAAGCCGAATTGCGGAAGATGCTTCGTCGAGAGCCGTCGAACGAGGGGTTCGGCAGATCGTCATCCTTGGCGCGGGACTCGACACTTTCGCTCTCCGCAATCCCCATGGCGCACAGATCCGCATCTATGAGGTGGACCACCCCGCGACGCAGGCAGGTAAATGCGAGCGCCTGGCTGAAGCTCAAGTCGCGCTTCCGCCCTGGCTTATCTTCGCGCCAGTCGATTTCGAGCAGGACGAAGTGGGAGAGAAGCTCGTCGCCGCAGGCTTTCGGCAGAACGCGCCTGCGTTTTTCACCTGGCTCGGGGTTACGCCGTATCTCACACAGGCCGCAATCGGTCGCACTCTGGACTACATCTCGTCCATCCGGAACTCGGAAGTCGTGTTCGATTACATGGAGCCTCCCGAGGGATTCTCAGAAGAGCTCAGGCAAATCGAAAAGGCTCGGGCCGAACAACTCGAGAAAATGGGTGAACGTTCGCTCAGCCGTTTCGAGCCGGCCGGCATTGAAACGCTTCTTCGCTCGCATGGATTTTGCGACCTCGAGGACGTCGATTTCGATGAGATCGCGGCCAGGTTCGGCGGCGCAGTTCAAGGACTCGCGCCCGGACACGCCGGCATGCATGTCGTCCATGCCAAGAACTGATTGAACGTGTCCCCCACCCATCACCATTTTTGCGACTGACGGCAATCCTTCATGCCATGGCTTCCCCCCGTTTAAGCATCCATGCTGAGGCGCTGAGCGTAGTCCGGTTTGTAGTCGCAGACGATGATGGTCAGATCGTCGCTTTGGGTGGGAGACCAGGCGCTCACGGCTTCCAGGATCAGGTCGGCGGCTTGCTCCGCGGTGCTGCTCGAACTTTTCTGAAGTAAATGGCTGAGGCGATCGTAGCCGAACTCTTCCCCGTTGGCTGCGGCTGCTTCGATAATCCCGTCGGTATAAAGCAGGATGCGGTCGCCGCGCAGGAGAGATTGCGTTGTGGAGCTATAGGCTGCTGTGGGCATGAGCGCCAGGACGAGGCCATTCTCTTCAATTCGAGAAACTTGCCCGGAACGCAAAACAAACATGGGTGGATGCCCTGCGCCTGCGTAGCAAAGTTTGTCGCGCGTGGGATCGAGAAAAACATATCCCGCCGTCACGAATTGATTCTGGGCGTTTCCGCACAGAGCTTCATTGACGCCAGCCAAGAGTCCCGCCGGATCGTGCTGGCGATGGCGTTGCGATTGGATCGCGACCTTCACCATTGAGGCGATCAGCGCCGCGGGGACGCCGTGGCCAGACACATCGGCGACAAGCAACCCAATCGCTCCAGTTCCGGACTGCAGAACCTCATAGAAATCGCCCGCTACGGAGGTCATGGGCTTGTACCGGGTAGCAACAGAGAAGTGTTCCAGCCGGGGCGAGGCGGCAGGAAGGATCGAGAGCTGAATGCGGCGAGCGATCTCGAGTTCCTGGTGAATGGTGCTTAATTGTTGGTCGCGGTCGAGCGCTCTATGCGCCGCGACATAACCCAAGCAGCACAACAGCGCCGCAAAACCATAGAACTCGACCGAGGCCCGCCCTCCCAAGAGTTCGACGACGTTGGTCCAAAGGACAAAAACGACGAATGCAGTCAGGCCCACGCGGAATACGACCGCATCCTTGGTGATTGCGGGCTGTCGAAAGGCAAGAAACATTGCTGAAACTGAACCAGCAATGACGACGATGCTGTTTGAGTTATCGATCCATCGCAATGGGACGCCGAGAAAGACTGATGCGATCAGACACAACCCTAACAGGCACGCAGCTTGGACAATCACGCGACCTGCTCGGCCAATCAGGCCGCTTGCTTCGAAGAAAAGGAATGCGGGGATCGACGCAAATATATTGAGCGCCATCTGAAGTCTGTCGATGGCTACGGAAGGATGCGCCATAAGACGATAAATGCCGGACTGCATCCACAAGCGGAAGCCGTACTGCGCGGCGAACCAGGCAAAAAACGAAAGCAGCCGATCGAATCTTTGGCGGATGAATGAGAAACCAATCGCGACGAGGCCCACGGTGATCGACGCCGCGGCGACGAACAACCGCACCTCATCGCCGCGGAAGACACCTAGAACGTCGTTGGCGCTAATCTGCGTTTGCAACGGCGGACGACCTGTACAGAATGTGGATTTTAGCGCCAAACCGTATTCGCAACGATTGGCTATGCGAGATTATATAAGGGCGCCGCAAGCGACCTGCTTTCGCGACTCAGCCAACAGCAGATCGAGACCATCGTGCGCGGGAGCAATCTCCTCGGCGAAGAGGAATCCGCGCCTACATCGCTGCGTAGAAGCCTTGCATCCACCCCTGCAGAATCGCCGGGAAGCATCCTGCCATCACCACCCCCAGCGTGATGAATAAAAGCGCTGTCATCGTGACCGGATGAACGACGATGCGCGCATCGTTGGACGCGGGAACCACGAAGGCGCGCTTCAACACCTGCAGGTAGTAGTAGAGCGAGACCGCGCTCATCGCGATCGCCAGCGCGACCAGCGCGAACGGAACCACGCCTCGGCTCAGGCCGAGCACGGCCGCAAACAGATTGAACTTGGCCCAGAAGCCGACCAGCGGTGGAATGCCGGCCAGCGAAAGAAACAGCACCAGCATCACACCGGCGAGAATCGGATTGCGCCGGTAGAGGCCGGCGAAGGCGTCCATCTGGTCGCCGCCGTTGGCCTTTTCAATCACGCCGACCACGCCGAAGGCGCCGATCGTCGTGAGCCCATACGTGAGGATGTAGTAGAGCACGGCCTGCGCGCTTGCCGGAGTTTTGGAAAAATACGCCAGCGCCAGCAGCATGTAGCCGGCATGCGCAATCGCAGAATAGGCCAGCAGGCGTCGCACGCTGGTCTGGGCCAGCGCCGCCAGGTTGCCGAGCATCATCGATGCGACGGCAAGGATTGTCAGCGCAAACGACCATGGCGGACCAAATCCGAGGGTCCGCGGCAGATAGCCGTTCGTGGTGATGGTCACGAAGCGGACCACGTGCGCGTCGCCGAACATATGCAGCGCCGCCGTGCTTATGGAGATGAGCAAGGCGAAGCTTGCTACCTTGGACGCCGATGCGATAAACGCTGCAGCCGGCGCCGGCGCGCCCTCATAGGCATCCGGCGCCCACAGATGGAACGGAACCGCGGCGACTTTGAAACCTAGGCCGGCAGCGATCATTACCAGCGCAACGATCAACAGGGGCGTGGCGTTGAGGCCATTCGAGCTGTAGAGCGACCGCATGATCTCGTGCAGGTTCGTCGATCCGGTGATGCCATAGAGATAGCTGAACCCGAACAGAAGAAACGCCGCCGACATGCCGCCGAACAGGTAGTACTTGATCGCCGCTTCGGCGCTCTTACCCGATTTTTTGGCGAACGCGGTCAGAACGTAAAGGCCGAGGCTGAGCAGTTCGAGCCCGATGAAGATGACGAGAAGATCCTGCGCGGCGGAGATGATGATTCCGCCAGTCGCCGACATTAGCGTGACGGCGACAAACTCGCCCACGTTGCGCGTGAAGTTGGTATCGAACAGAAGCAGCAGAGTCAGCACTGTGAATCCAAGGATGCCGATCTGCGCTATAGAGGTCGATCCGCCTGACGCCAGAAGAATCTGATCGCTGCCTGGATAGGTCAGCCCGCCTTGCGCCTGCAGCGGAATTGTCATGAGCGCGACGCCGCAGCCGAGGATGCCGATGACCGCAGCAGAAGCGATGCGCATGCGCAGTCCGCTCTTGCGCAGCAGGCCAAGATCGACGACCAGAACCAGCAGAGCTGCGATTTCGAGAGCCGTTTCCGGCAGCGTAACGCGGAGGAGATCGAAGTAGTTCATTGGATTCCTCCGGCAAGAAAGCTCTTTACGGCAGGCTCGATGGCGTCGAGCAGAATGCGGGGATAGAGTCCGACGAACAGACTTGCCGTAGTCAGCAGTACGACTCCTGTCACTTCAGGCCACGTGATCGCGGCCAGCTCAAGGGCATGATCGTGCCCGTGGCCCTGTCCATGGATGTGCGTGGAGTGCGTATCGCTGAAGAAGGCCTTCTGCAGCGCACGCCATGTGTAGGCGACGCCGATGACGATGCCGATGCCGGAGGTTGCCGTCCACCATGGAGTGGCGCGCCAGGAGCCGACCAGCACCTGCAACTCGGCGACAAAGCCGGAGAAGCCGGGCAAGCCCATCGATGCAATTCCCGCGATGACGAAGGCCCACGCGGCGAACGGCAGACGCTTGGACAAGTGCAGGCTTTCGAGCTCGGACAACTGCCGGGTGTGGGTGCGCTCATACACGATGCGGCCAACGATCGCGAACAAGAGTCCAGCGATGACGCCGTGCGAGAACATCTGCAGCACCGCGCCGGTAAGGCCGATCTGATTCAGCGTCATGAGACCTAGCAGCACGAAGCCCATGTGACTGACGCTGGAGTAGCCGATGACGAATTTGAAGTCGCTTTGCACCAACGCGACCAACGCGCCGTAAACGATGCCGATGACAGCGAGCAGGCCGAAGACATCGCGCCACGATGCAAGGCCGATAAATGAGAAGCCCCACGGGTCCATGCCATGCGGAAACAGCCCCATCGCCACGCGCAGACAGCCGTACGCGCCCAGCTTCATCACCACGCCGGCGAGCAGCATCGATGCGGCGGTGGGAGCGGCGACGTGGCCGGTTGGCGCCCAGGTATGAAAGGGCCACATGCCGGCGAGAATCGCGAAGCCGACAAAGACGAGAGGAAAGGCCCACATCTGAAAGCTCGCGGGCAAACCGGCGTGCGCGAGTTGAACAAGACCGGTCGAGTGGCTGCCGGAGCTTGTGTAGGCGGCGAGCAGGCCAATCAGCACCATCGCCGAGCCAACGAAGGAGTAGAGAGCCAGCTTCATCGCGCCGTACTCGCGCCGCGTCGATCCCCAGATTGCGATCAGGAAATATTTCGGCACGATTGCGATTTCGTAGAAGACGAAGAGGAGAAACAGATCGTAGCTGAGAAAGACGCCGTAGACGCCGCCGATCAGGGCGAGATAGAAGGCGAAGAACTCGTTGGTGCGCAGCTCGATGTTCCAGCTAAACAGGACGCCTGCGACTGCCGCGAGGCCGGTGAGGAGCACCAGCACAAGACTGATGCCATCGGCGGCGAGCGTGTAGCGAATGCCCATGGCCGGCACCCACGGCAGATCGGCGATTACGACGCGGCCATGTCCCGCGCCCGCGACGAATCCGAACATCGCGACAACGAGGCCGGCCAGGGCGAACCCAAGCGCGAGCACACGTGCGAGCGCAGGCTTGCTCTTGGGCAAGATCGCTTCGATCAAGGCGCCGGCAAAGGAGAGATAGATCGTCCAGGCAAGCATGCTTCAAAATCTCCAGTGCGCCAGCAGGTTCATCACGGTTGGGTTCACGCTGTTCACGATCAACTGCGGCAACAGGCCAAGCAAGATCATCAACCCGATCACGGGCGCCAGCGCCAGCCGCTCGCCGCCATGCATGTCAGGAAAGGCCGCCCACTTCTCCGGCACGGGCCCGGCGAATACTTTCTGGATGACGGTCAAGATGACTGCTGCTGTGACGAGAAGACCGAGAACCGAGAACGCCGCAGCCACCCACGAGAGCGCAAAGACGCCGCGGAAGATCAGGAACTCGCCGACGAATCCGTTCAGGCCGGGCAGACCCAGCGATGAGAACAAGGCGAAGCCCATCATGCCGGCGAGCACAGGCGCCGGTTTGCGCAGGCCGCCGAAGTGATCGATCCAGCGCTCGCCGCCGCTGCGCTCCTGCAGCATGGCGATGAACCAGAATAGAGCCGCCGCAGTAATGCCGTGATTGAACATTTGCAGGATGACGCCATTGAGCGCGGCGGCCTGACTTGTGATGACCGCGGGATTTGTCGCTGGAACGGCGAGCGCAAAAATGCCGAGCAGGCAGTAGCCGAGGTGATTGACGGACGAATAGGCGAAGACGCGCTTGAGGTCTTTCTGAGCGGCCGCGGCCCATGCGCCCATCACGACCGTGATGACGGAGAGAACGAGCAACGGCGTGCGCATCTGGGCGATCTGCGGGCCGAAGATCGGCAGTGCGATGCGCAAGAGGCCGTAGACGCCCATCTTCGACATTGTGCCGGTCAACAGCATCGTCACGGGCGATGGCGCTTCAGAGTACGCAGCCGGCAGCCAAGTGTGAAAGGGCGCCAGCGGAACTTTGACGGCGAAGCCGGCGAGAACGCCGATCGCGAGCCAGAGCATCACAGGACCGAGATGCGCAGTGACCGCTTGCTGCAGGCTTCCGTCGGAGGCCATTGCGGCGAGCTGCTCGAAATCCATCTTCCCCGTCGAAAGAAACACCGCGAGGAAGGAGAGCAAGAGCGCAACGGAGCCGGCCATGGTGTAGACGAAGAACTGCGTCGCGGCAGGCCCGCGTTTGGCGCCGCCCCACAGCTTGATGAGGAAGAATGCTGGGATCAGGCTCAGCTCCCAGAATAAAAACCAGTGGAAGAAATTGAGCGCGGTGAATGCGCCGAAGAGACCGGACTCGAGCGTGAGCACGAGGGCGAAGTAGAGGCCTGGCTGGCGGTGCACGCGATGCGCTGCGTCGATGCTCATCAACGTCACGATGGCTGAGAGGACGAGCATTAAGGCGCTCAGTCCGTCGGCGCCGAGGTGATACTCAATGCCCAACGAAGGAACCCAATCGAAGCGCTCGACTAGGCCGATCGATCCATCGGCGGGCAGTCTGGTCCAGATCAGCAGCGCAACGGCGAGCGATGCGAGAGACCCCAGAATCGCAACGAGGCGCGCATGCCTCCCGGAGAACAGCGCGATCAAAGCGCCAACCAGAGGCAGAAAGGTCAACAGCGTCAGCAGAGGAATTCCGCTCATCCCTGGACGCTCCAGATGAGAATACCGGCCAACACGACGACGGCCAGCGCGAGCAGGCGCAGATACAGCTGCACGCGGCCGTTCTGCACGCCGGCCATCAGGCCGCCGCCGTTGGCCAGTTCTTCGCAGCTCTTGTCAAAGCCGCCATCGATCCAGTTCACGTCAAACAATCGGCTAATATGAGCTCCAATGTGCGCGAGGCCAGTGACGCCAGCGACGATGCCGCCCCAAACGCGGCGATCGAGCCAGTCGGCGACGCGCGCCCACCAAGCGTAGAAGGCGATGACTGTCACGCCGTAGAGCTCATCGATGTAGAACTTGTTTTCGAAGAGCGTCCAGAGGGTCGGGAACCGGCGTTCGAGCGGATCGAAGTCGTCGGCGTTGACTTTCTTGTCGCCGTAGATTCTCCAGCCGAGACCGATGCCGATCAGGACCACGGCGATCGAGGTCAGCATGAGCAGGGCGGGTCCGCGTTCGAACAAGGCGGAGACTTGAATAGGAGCATCGTGATTCTCGAGGAATGAGCGGAACCATGGCCACGCCGGCGTGCCGAGGAAACCGAGAACGACCGCAAAGAACGCGAGGGTGACTAAGGGGAACAACATCACGCCTGGGCTCTCATGCGCTTCGTCATGCCCGCGCCAGTTCCCGAAGAAAACGTAGCTGACTTGCCTCGTCATATAAAACGCGGTCAGCAATGCGCCGAGGACGAGCATGTAGAAAGGCGCTCTGCTGATGCTCCAGATCTGCGCCGATTCGAGAATGGCGTCCTTGCTCCAGAAACCTGCGAAGATCGGGACGCCGCTGAGCGCCATCATGCCGGCCAGGTAGGTCAAAAAAGTGAAGGGCATCTCGACTTTGAGTCCGCCCATGCGGCGAATGTCCTGCTCGTCGTGGCAGCCGTGGATCACCGAACCGGCGCCCATGAACAGCAACGCCTTGAAGAAGGCGTGCGTGATGAGGTGGAACATGCCGACTGCAACGCCGCCGAGGCCAAGGCCGGCCATCATGTAGCCGAGCTGCGAGACAGTCGAGTAGGCGAGGATGCGTTTGATGTCGTTCTGTGCAACTGCAATCAGCGCGGCGAACAACGCGGTCGATGCGCCGACCCACGTGACCACGGTTAATGCGGTGGTCGAGCCGATCACCTCGCCCGACTGCGAGAGCTGCACGCCTGCCTGCATCAGGGGATAGACGCGGGCGACCAGGTAGACGCCCGCGGCGACCATCGTTGCCGCGTGAATCAATGCGGAAACCGGCGTTGGACCCTCCATGGCGTCGGGAAGCCAGACATGGAGCGGAAGCTGGCCGCTCTTCCCTACCGCGCCGGCAAAGATCAGCAGAGCGATTCCAGTGGCCGCGGTCATGCCGAGATGCGACGGCGTCGCCAACAGCAATGCCAGTTTCAGCGGCTCCATCGAGCCGGCGCCGGCGCTATAGAACAGCAGCGTGCCGGACTGGCTAAACAGCCAAACGATTCCAAGAAGAAAGAAAACATCGCCGACGCGCGTGGTGACGAAGGCTTTCTTGGCGGCCGCCGCGGCCGAGGGCTTCTGGTACCAGAAACCGATGAGCAGGTAGGACGTGAGACCGACCAGTTCCCAGTTCATGAAGAGCAGCAACAAGCTGTTGGCGATGACCACGCCCAGCATGGCTCCGGCAAAGAGCGAGAGGAAGCAGAAGAAGCGGGTGTAGTTCTCGTCGTGGGCCATGTAGCCGGTGGAGTAGATGAAGATGAGC
>DATHNJ010000074.1:0-4540 GCA_035486155.1 Occallatibacter sp.
AAGCCCGCCGCATCGCGACGCAGCCGCTGCAGCTTGCGCGCATCTTTGAAAAAGCGCTCCAGCGCGGCGATTGCCGCCGCCGCAGGCTTGCGCTCTTCGAGCGTTGCGTAAAGAAACTCGGCCGCCGCTTCGCGTAACTCACAACATGACCGCAGCGCCTTTTCCCGCGCGCTTTCACTCGTCTCGCGTCGCAGGCCCCGCGCCTGTTTCGGCGTCAGCACTCCGGACTGCTCGCAGAATCCGACCAGCGCGCCGTAGCTCGGCAACAACTCCTCGGCCCCGCTGGCGCGAAAACGCCAGTCCAGCGTGTTCACCAGATCCAGCGCCGCGTCTCCCGCGATCAATTCAAATGCGCGCTCCTGACGGTCGGACTGCATTGGCGTTACTAACCTCTCAAATCATATTGACAGGTTATCGGTCGGCACGTAAAGTGATAACTGTCTATGAGCAATTTAGCGGTTACCGATCCCGTCGCCCGTTCCACGGCAGGCTCGTTCCGGCTGCGCCTGATCGCCGCTTTCTTCGCCATTTACATTCTCTGGGGAACAACTTTTCTCGCCATCCGCATCGCGGTGCAGGAACTGCCCCCGCTGTTTGCCGCCGGCGTTCGCTTCTTGATCGCCGGCGTTGTGCTGTACGGCTTCATGCTCGTCAAAGGCCAGGCCAGCCCCACCCGAACACAGTGGCGCAATCTCGCATGCATGGCCGTGCTCATGTTTGTCGTCGTGTACGGCATGCTCTTCTGGGCGGAGAAATATGTACCTTCGGGCATCGCCTCTGTGCTCGAAGCCACCATCCCCATCCTCACGCTGATTCTGGAAATGCTGATCTTTCGCCAGCAGCGTTTCCGGTGGAGCATCGCCGTCTCTACGCTGCTCGGCTTTGGGGGCGTCGGCATTCTGCTGCTGCGCGGCAACGGCCAAACCTACGGTCTGGCGCCCTGCGTCGCCGTCCTCGTCGGCAGTCTCAGTTGGTCGCTGGGCTCTGTCCTCAGCCGCTCTATGGATCTGCCCAAGTCGCGCCCGCTCACCGCTGGCGCCGCCATGATGCTCGGAGGCGCCGTGCTGCTGGCGCTCGCCGCGGCCTTCGGCGAGATGCGCCCATTCCCGCACATCTCTCTGCGCGCCGCCGAGGCGGAACTCTACCTCATCACCTTTGGATCGCTGTTAGGCTTTACGGCCTTTGTCTGGCTGCTGGCGCACATGCCGGCCACGCGCGTCTCGAGCCACGCATATGTCAATCCCATCGTCGCTGTGGCGCTCGGATATTTCCTCGGCGGCGAGACGGTCACGATGCGCACGCTTGCCGGAACAGCGCTGGTGCTGCTGAGCGTGTTTCTGATTCTGCGGCCGGCGAAGCAGACAGCTTAGGTTAACTCCATTTCTTGTAAGTGCGAGTTCGGCGTATCGCGTAAGAGGAGATTCCGATGAAAACGCTCAGGTCGTTTATCACCGCTGGCAGCCTGGTTTCGACAGCGATTCTCATGCCGGGCCAAACGCCGACCGCCTCGGCGCGAGCCGCAATCGATGCCGGCAACCGGGCCTGGATCGACGGCATAAAAGCAGGCGACATCCAGCGCATTACCGCAACCTACACCGAGGATGCGGTCGATTGCGGCTCCACGGGGGAGTGTATCCGAGGGCGGGCGCCAATCGAGCGGCATATGACGGCGCAGCTCGAAAGCTTTGGGCGGGCGCGCTCCGCCGCCGTGAAGACGTGGGGATCGACGGAACAAGGAGGCTTCGTCTATGAGTGGGGCGTGGCTGAGGCTACATTTGGCGGAGGCAAAAAGCTGGTGGAGAGATATCTAACCGCCTGGCAAAAACAGCCGGACGGAACATGGAAGATCTTCCGGAACATGGTGATTCCGGATAAGTGATGGAGGGACTGCGGCGCTCGGGTATCTTCTCGGGGCGTAGCCGAAGCAACACCACAGGTCAACGAAGACTAACTGATAGATTGGTCTGTCACTCGACCTTGCGCCCCTCATCGTCTGGGCGGAGAACTTTCTCATAAATTCTTCCGCAAGATTCTCCAGCCTTCTCATGTGCGAATCATTCGCTAGATTAATCAATGTTTCCTGTCTAGCGAATCCGCTGCATGCAATGCTCACTCCACGCGCAGCGCGTTCATCGGGTCCATTCTTGCCGCTCTTGATGCGGGCAGCCAGACGGCCAGCAATGCGACAGCCGACAGAATCACCGGCACAGCGACAAATATTGTGGGATCCCAGCTTTTGACGCCAAACAAGAAGCTCGCGATGAGGCGCGTGAGGCCGAAGGCCGCGCCGACTCCTAAGATGACGCCGATGATCGTCAGGCGCATGCCCTGCCAGACGACCAGCTTGCGAATGACGCCGCGATCGGCGCCGAGAGCCATGCGAATGCCCATCTCCTGCGTGCGCTGTTCGACCGAGTAAGCCATCAGTCCGTAGATGCCGATTGCGGCCAGCGCGAGAGCCACGCCCCCGAAGATGGTCAACAGCAGCATGTTGAAGTTCTGGCGCGAGGTGGAGCGAGACACGACCTCATCCATGGTGCGAATACGCGCTACGGGCAGGCCGCCGCTGGCAATTCTCAGCTGCTCGGCGATCTTGTCGGCGAGCTGATGGGGATCGCCGTGTGTGCGCACGACCCAGCGCAGCGGCACGATGCCCGCGTTGAGCTTGGTCATCTCATCCAGAACTTGGGTATCGGGGATGATCATCATTGGATCCGGATCGCGCGCCAGGCCAGCGTCGTGAGTGTTGGCCACTACGCCGACGATGACGCGGGCGGGCTCCTCGAACGGCGGCCCCATGCCCTTGCCGACATAGATCTGCTGGCCGACGGGGTTTTCTTTGGGAAAGAACTGCTTGGCCAATGCCTCGTTGATGAGCATGACGTGCGTCGACGAGGCGGTGTCGCTCTCGTTGAACTCGCGGCCGCGCAGCACCGGAATCCGGAAGAGCTTGTAGTAATCCTGCGAGGCGCTCATCCATCCCGCGCCGGGCTGGCCTTTGGTCGGGTCGACGGGACGGCCGGCGATGGTGAACGGCAAGCCGAACTGTCCTTGAATCGGCAGGCAGCAGGTGAAGGCCGAGTCTTCGACGCCGGGAATTGCGTTGAGCCGCTCGCGGCCATCGTGCGAGAGCTGCGCTGTGCCCGCGGTGGCTTCATAGCGGGGCCCGGTGAGCGACATCTCCATCGTCAGGACGTTGTGTGAGTCGAAGCCGGGATTCACGCCGTGCAGCGCGACGAAGGTCCGGATCAGCAGGGCCGAGCCGATGAGCAGGACCAGCGCAAGAGAGACCTCGCTGATGACCAGCACGGCGCGGGCTTTGCCCTGGCGGAAGCCCGTGCCGGAGCGATTGCTGCTTTCTTTGAGCGACGAATTGAGATCGGTGCGCGAGGCGGCGAACGCGGGGAACAGGCCGAAGAGAATTCCGGTGAGCACTGAAACGCCGAGCGTAAATCCCAAGACGCGCCAGTCGACGCCGATCGCTGCGCCATCTTCTCCGATGCGCGGCAGGCCGGCAGGACTGATCGCCAGAAGGGCGCGCACGCCGACGAATCCCAGCGCGGAGCCCAACACGCCGCCGGCCACGGCGAGCAAGACGCTTTCGGTGAGAAGCTGCCGCACGATTCGGGCGCGGCTGGCGCCGAGCGCCGAACGGATCGCGAATTCGCGCTTGCGCCCTGTAGCGCGCGCCAGCAGGAGATTGGCGACATTGGCGCAGGCGATCAGCAGCACCATGCCGACGGCGCCAAGCAGAATCAGCAACGATTTCTTCGACTCGTTGACGATTGAATCGCGGAGCGGCTCGGCGACAAAGGTGAAGTCGGGCTTCCTCAGGGCGGAATTCCCTAGTGCATAAAGCCGGACGAACTCCTGCAGCGCCAGCTTGAGTTGCGCGTTGGCTTGCTCGATCGTGACGCCGGGCTTGAGCCGCGCAGCAACCTGAAAGTAGTGGCCCTGGTTGGTGCTGTTGGGCTCGATCTGAAACGGAACCCACAGATCGGCCTCAGGATCGGTGACGAAGTCTCGTCCGGTGACGCCGACGATGGTGTAGGGCTGGCCGCCCAGCGGCACCGAGCTTCCGATGATCGCCGGATTGCCGCCGAAGCGCCGCTGCCAGAGCCCGTAGCTCAGGACGACGACGTTGCCGCCGTTGGGCAGGTCCTCCTGTTTGGTGAACGCGCGGCCGAGCGCCATGGGCGCGCCAAAGACACGGAAGTAGGCTTCGCTCACGTGAATTCCGTGCACCAGCTCGGGCCGGTCGCCGGTGATGTTGAAGCCGGGGCCGGCTGAGTCGTGCGCAGCGACATCCTGAAAGACGCTGGTCTGTCGCTCGTAGAGATGGAACTTCGTGGGCGACGCGATGTTGCCAATCCCGCCCTGGCCGCTCATCTCGATGGCCACGATGCGGTCGGCGTCAGGATAGGTGAGGGGTTTGAGCAGCACTGCGTTGACGACGGTGAAGATTGCCGTGTTTGCGCCAATGCCTAGCGCCAGCGCCGCCACCGCGGCGATGGTAAAGCCGGGGCTCTTGGCGAACATT
>DATHNJ010000075.1:0-8863 GCA_035486155.1 Occallatibacter sp.
CGACTGCTGTGCGGCCCCGGGCGGCAAGACTCTGATTCTCGCCGAACAGAATCCCGATGCGACGATCGTGGCTTGCGACGCGAGTCCGCAAAGGCTGGCGCATTTGCGCGAGCGGCTGGCGATTTTCGACGAACGCATCGAGTGCCGGCTTGCCGATGCGGCCGGATTGGCAGATGCGGGGGTTTACGATCTCGTGCTGGTGGACGCGCCGTGCAGCGGCACAGGCACGCTGGGCCGCAATCCAGAGATTCGCCATCGGCTGAAACTTGAAGATTTGGCGCGCCAGGCCGAGCGGCAGGCCGCCATTCTTCGCGCGGCTCTGCGCGCAGCATGCAGCGGCGGACACGTCATCTACTCGACCTGCTCGCTGGAGCCAGAGGAGAATGAAGCCGTGGTGGACGAAGTTCTGAGCAGCGAATCCGGCGTGCGAATTGTTTCAATGCAGAAGCGGATCGATGCCATGTCCTCGGAAGGAGTTCTCACGGCGGAAGGCGCCAAGAGTCTTGCAACCTGCATCACTCCCGAAACCCATCTGCGGCTCTTGCCCGGCAGCTTCGGCACGGATGGATTCTTCGTCGCGGTCTTGGAAAAGAGCGAATGACTTTGCTTATTCGCCAGGCAGGCGCAGCGTCTCGTAGTCCCGCCCCAGCAGCGCGCACAGCGCTTCGATGACCAGTTCGTGATCGCTGCGCTGGGGGAGGCCGGAGACCGTCGCACTTCCCACCACGCCGGCGCCGGCAACACTGAGCGGAAATGAACCGCCGTGCGTGGCGTAGTCTACGACCGGCAGTCCCTGGCTCTCGGCAAGCGCCACGTTCTTGATCTTCTCTTTTACGCCGATGGCATACGAGCTGCAATGGAAGCGAGCAACGACGTTGCTCTTGCGGCGCACCCACTCCACGTTGTCGGGCGTCGTTCCATCCATGGCTGCGTAGAAGAGCGGCTGGCCGAAACGCCGCACGTCGATGACGACAGCGAGATTGCGCTCCGCAGCTAGAGCGCGCAAACGTGAACCGAGATCCCACGCGAACTGCGCGTCCAAGCGGGGCAGCACCAGTTCACGTTCCTGTCTTGCGATTTGCTCGAGGTCCTCGGTCAAGCCCATCTGTGTCCCATTCCTTGTGTCTTCGCCATCGTACACGATGGTTAATTCTCGGCTGCTTCTTCTACAACGGTTTCGGCTTCAAGATGCCGAGCCGCTCGTAGATCGGACGCATGTCTTTGCGGATACGCGGAAGCTGCGACCAGAACCATGCGCCGCCCAGGATGCACGCAGCGCCGCTGATCATCACGGTGCGCTGCGCCCCGATCCAGTGAGCCAGCGCGCCCGCGAGAAGGCTGCCGAACGGGGCCATGCCGACGAATGCCATGGTGTAGTAGCTCATTACGCGACCGCGCATCTTTTCGTCGACCAGCGTCTGAATGATCGTGTTGCTCGCGGTCAGGCCTTGCATCATTCCAAAGCCAGTCAGAAGCAGGAGGGCCATGGAAAGCCAAAGGTTGGTGGAAAAGCCGAAGCAGATGAGTCCCGCGCCGAAAGCCACCGCGGCCACTGGAATCCTGCGGCTGAGGCCCTTTACCGAGCGCCGCATGACGAGCGACAGAGCCGACGTAAGCGATCCTACGCCGACGGCGCCCATGAGAAATCCGAGAGTATGCGGGCCGCCGTGCAGCACCTGCGCCGCAAAGACCGGCATGAGCACGATGAACGGCCATCCCATCAAGCTGAGCAGCGCAAAGAGCGAGAGGATGACGCGGATAGGAACAGAGCCCGAGACATACGTCCAGCCCTCGCGAAGCTGCGCCACTATGGAAGCTCCGCTGTGCGCCTCGGCAGTCGATGCAACGCGCATCATTAACAACGAAGCGATGACGGCGATATAACTGACGCCGTCAATCAGAAAACACCAGCCCTCATTGGTAGCCGCGATCACCAATCCAGCAAGAGACGGGCCAATCAAACGGGCCACATTCACCATCGATGAGTTGATCGCGATGGCGTTGGAGAGATCGGCGCGATCCTCGACCATCTTGACCATGAAGGACTGGCGACCCGGCATGTCAAAAGCGTTGATGGTTCCCTGCATGGCGCTCAACACAAGCACTTCAGCGATATTGATGCGATGGGTCAGGGTGAGCCATGCGAGCGCAAGGGATTGAATCATCGCCAGCGCCTGCGTCCAGACCAAAACTTTGCGCCGGTCGATACGATCGACAATCACGCCGGCAAGCGGCGCAAGCAGAAACGTCGGAATCTGGCCGGCGAAACCTACCGTTCCCAACAAAAGCGGCGATTTGGTAAGCCTGTAGACAAGCCACGAGGTGGCGACCCGCGTCATCCACGTGCCGATCAGCGAAATACTTTGCCCGCCGAAGAAGAGCCGGAAGTTGCGATGGCGCAGAGCGCGCCATGCGTGCGACATGCCGCCGGCCGCATCTGCGCGGACCTGATTCTCAACTTTTGGCGTCATCTGAAAATTGGATGCGAGTCGGTCTCAATTCGACACCGAATTACTTGGCGACAGTAAGTTTGACCTCTGTGGCAAGATCGACGCGGGCGCCGGCAAGCGGCTCCTGCGCGACGACTGAACCAGGCACTATCGGAGCAGCGGCCGGCGCGTTGCCGGCGCCTACTGGCGGAATGGGAACGTCAATGAAAATTGGCGTGGCGGTTTTGATGCCGACTTTGGCCAACTCCGCCTGAACTGTGACGATGGGATGACCTGTGAAATCGGGCATGACATAGCCGTCGGCCGTTTCGTTGTCGGGCGCGGCGATCAACAGATTCACACTCGGTCGCTCGATGCCTTGCGCGTGCGCAGGCGGGTCCTGTGCGATCACGACGCCCTCAGCGGCCGCGTTTTCCGGAAGCTTTGCGACGGTCCCTACGTCGAGACCCGATCGCCGGAGTTGAAATGCGGCAACGCGCTGATCGAAGCCGACGGTGTTGGGTACATCGACCTTCTGCGGACCGAGGCTCTCGGCGATGCGCACATGCCACTCACGGCGCACGATGGCGCCGGGCGCCGGCGACTGCGAAAGAATGTGACCCGCGGCCACATCGCCGGAGTAGTAGCGATTGTCGACGTTGAGGTTCAAGCCCATCCCCGCCGCCTGGCTGCGTGCATCGGCAACAGTCATCCCCTTGAGCGCCGGCACTTGCACTTCGGCGCCGTGAATGGCAAAGTGCATGGTGGCGATCGCAGAGAGCATCGCAACCACGACAAGCGCCACAATCATCGACGCCATACGAAACAGGCCAAGCAGGAAGCGACCGTTCACGGCTCCGTTTCTCCGTCGGGATAGACGATCTCGTATTCAATCGGCATGGCTTTTTCGAGCATGAGCGAAACCGAGCAGTACTTTTCCTTCGAGAGCGATACTGCATCTTCGACGGCTTTGCGGCTGAGTTTGTTTCCACTGACGGCGTAGGTCAACTTGATGTGCGTAAAGACACGAGGCGGCGCCGGCGCCTGGGTTCCTGAAGCGGAGACGCGGAGCCCCGTGATCTGCTGGCGCTTCTTTTTGAGAATGCTCACGACATCCACAGAGGTGCATCCGCACAGGGCCATGAGGACAGCTTCCATCGGACTTGGACCGTGCGTGTGCGCAGCGCCGGCATCGAAAACGATCTTGTTGCCGTTCTCGGCAGCTCCTTCGAAGACGTCGTCGTGCTTCCATTCGGTATGGGCAATCATTGGATCGATCTCCGTGCCTGCAAATTCAGGCTACTCGCTGCGCGTTGCGGTGTACAAACCGGCGATGCCGAAGGTGTAGGGGCGCCACGCGCGGTCGTGAAAGCCGACCGCGTTCATAAGGTTCTGTAGCTCCAGCGGCGATGGGAAATTGCCGACAGACTCGGGCAGATATGCGTACGGCCCAGCTTTGCCGCAGATCATGCGCCCGATTCGCGGCAGGATACGGTGAAAGTAGAAGGCGTAGGCCTTTCCTAACAAACCGCCGGGCTCGCTGAATTCGAGAATTCCCAACTGGCCGCCGGGTTTGAGCACGCGGTGAAACTCGCGCAGACCGGCTTCGTAGTTGGCGAGATTCCTGAAACCGAAGGCGGTCACGATGAGATCGAGCGAAGCTGAACGGAGCGGCAGATGCAGGGCGTCTGCTTCGAGAGCAATCGCATAGCTTGCGCCGGGCTTGCGCGCTGCAAACTTCTTCGCTCCGCGGCTGAGCATCTTGTGGGCAAAGTCGGCAGCCAGGATCGGCCGCGCCTCGCGCGGACGATGCTTGAGCAACGCCATTGTCATGTCGCCGGTGCCGCAGCAGATGTCGAGAACCGCAGCTTCCGGCCTGGCGAGAACTGAGTGAAAACGGCGCGCCGTTCGATTCCACCATAGTCGGTCGATATTTGCCGACAACAGATGATTGAGCAGATCGTAGCGCGGCGCAATCGCGTCGAACATCTCGCGCACGTTCTGCGCAGCGGCGGCTTCGTCGTAAACGCCCGCCGGTCTCGCTCCCGCAACGCGCATCAGCGGCGGCGCTCCTGAGCGCACGTCAGCATGTAGCCGATGGCAGCTTCGAGTTCGGCTGGAGAGACATCCTCCACAACGCCGGCGTCGCCAATTCCGATGGGCAAGACGAAACGACGCACGCCGCCTACGTTTTTCTTGTCCGCTCCAGTCGCTGCGAGCAACTTTGCCGCGCGGACCTTGATGGACGGCAGAGGTCCATAGAGGTGAATGAGCCTTTCGAGCCGTTGAAACTGTTGCGCGGAGATCGTTCCGCGCTGCCTGGCAACGGCCAGCGCCGCGATCATGCCCCACCCCACGGCCTCGCCGTGCAGCAAAGCCTTATAGCGCGTGGCTTGCTCGAGGGCATGGCCAACGGTATGGCCGAGATTCAGGATCATACGCAAGCCACTCTCCCGTTCATCGCGATTCACGACCTTCGCCTTGATCTGAATGGATGTGGCGATGACTCGCTCGAGCGCCTTCGGATCTCCGTCGAGAATCTTCTCGGCGTTCTCTTCCATAAAGCGCACCAGCGAGCGGTCGCGGATGATCCCGGCCTTGATGCTTTCCATAAGACCGGAGCGCAACTCACGCTCGGGCAGTGTACCCAGAACCTCAATGTCGGCAAATACGGCGACCGGATGATGGAAGCTGCCGACCAGATTTTTGCCTTCGGGCAAATTCACGCCGGTCTTGCCTCCGACGGAAGAGTCCACCTGCGACAGGAACGTTGTCGGGACCTGCACGTAAGGAATACCACGCATGAAGATCGCGGCGACGAAACCGCCGACATCTCCAACAATGCCGCCGCCAAAGGCAATCAGCAGCGAACCGCGATCGCCGCCTGCGCCCACCATCTGCCGCAACAGGCGCTCTGCGCTGGCCATGGTCTTGCGCAGTTCGCCGGCGGGGAGAAAGAGCGCGATGGGCGGCTCGTCAAAAGAAGTCGAGAATGCCTCGCCCCAAAGCGCCCAGATTTCAGGCGAAGTGAGAACGAAAATTCGTCGTGGCAACGAACCAATTACGCGCTGGATGCGCGGAGCAAGGGTTCGCAGCAGGCCTGCGCCTGCGAAGACGTCGTATCTGGCCGAAGGGGTCTCTACGCGAATAGTTTGCACGCTGAACTCATTTTAAAGGAGATGCATTGTGTAATTTCTTAATCGAAGTTGAAATACATCGCACGTTAAACTGTGGGCATGCGGATTGGGGTCGATTTCGGGACAACACGGGTTGTAGTGGCGGCTGCCGATCGTGGCAACTATCCCCTTGTACACTTTGAAACGCCCGATGGCCAGGCGCGGGATTGGTTCCCTCCGGTGCTGGCGGCGCGCGACGGAGTGCGCGTCTACGGCTGGGATGCGATCGCTTTCCAGGATCAGGACAGTTGGACGCTGACTCGCTCGCTCAAGCGCGCGCTGCGCACCGCGGGGCCGCATACGGAGGTGCAGATTGGCGGACAGACTGTGCCGCTGCGCACTCTGATGGCGGAGATGATGTCGGCCCTCTACAAGCAACTGGTGGAGCACTCCAATCTCGGCCTCGCTCCCGGAGAGGATCTGGAAGCGATGATGGGCGTACCGGCGAACGCGCACAGCAACCAGAGATTTCTGACCGAAGAGGCCGCGCAGGCGGCGGGGTTCAAGGTTCTGGGCGTTGTCAACGAGCCCTCGGCGGCGGCGATCGAGTTTGGCTATCGCAGCAGCGACGAGCGTAGAGAGAAACCTGGCGCGGGCCTGCTGGTGTACGACCTCGGCGGCGGAACTTTCGATGTGTCGCTCGTGACGCTGCAAGAAGGGGAGAACATTGTCGAAGCATCCGACGGGATTCCAACCCTCGGCGGCGACGATTTCGACGAGGTGCTAGCGAATATTGCCACAGTCATAGCTTCGCCTAATCCGCCGTTCAATCAGTCCGAGCGGAGGCGATTGCTCGATGAATGCCGCGAAAAGAAGGAGTCGCTGAATCCCAACACGCGCAAAGTAACGATCGACTTCGATCGGGTGCGTCCAGGACTGAAAGAGGTCACGATTCCTGTGGATCTCTACTACGAACGGTGCAGGCCCTTGATCGAGGCCACGCGCGAGGTCGTAGAGAGAATGCTGAACACGTATGCGGATGGCCAACTGGATACGTTGTATGTGACCGGCGGAGGCTCGGAGTTGCCGGCCGTGGGCCGCATCCTGCGCGAGACCTTTGGACGCAAGGTTCGGCGCTCGGCGTATATGCGCTCAGCGAGCGCGGTGGGCCTGGCGATTCGCGCCGCTTCCGCGACCGATCCACTGCGCGACCAGTTCACGCAGAATTTTGGCATCTGGCGCGAGGCGGACTCGGGCGGGACTATTGTCTTTGACCTGATCTTTCCTCGTGGCGCGCGCCTGCCCGCAGCCGATGAGCCGCCTTTGCGCTACGAACGCGTGTATCAGCCTGCGCACAATATCGGCCACTTCCGTTACCTGGAGTGCTCGCAGTTGAACCAGGAGGGACAGCCGATCGGCGAGATCACCAACTGGGAGCAAATCCAGTTCGCATTTGATCCGCAGTTGTGGGGACGTCCTGACCTGGCGGCAGAACCGGTGCGATCCATCCCCATCCCCAACGGCCTGACCGTGCGGGAGGAATACTCCTGCGACTCCAACGGTAGGCTCAGCGTGCGCATCTCCGAGTCGCCGACGGGCCATGAGCGCGAATATCGAATCGGCCAACTGGCGCCGGTGTAACCCGACGCTAGCAAGGCCTGCAGCCGCGCGGAGCCGCCTGCTTAGCAGTGATAGCCTCAAAGGTTATGGCTGTTGGATCTCCTATTGATTATCTGGTTGTCGGCGCAGGCGTAGCAGGGCTGAGAGCAGCCGTAGAGCTCGCCGAGCATGGCGTAGTCCTGGTTGTCACCAAAGAGGCGGTCGCCGAATCGAATACACACTATGCGCAGGGCGGCATCGCCGTGGCTTTGGAAGGCGATGAAGACGTTGAGCTGCACCTGAAGGACACGGTGAGCGCCGGGGATGGCCTGGTGAATTGGCGCGCGGCGCGTGCGCTGGTGGCCGAAGGTCCCCTGCGCGTGATGGAGCTGATTGACTGGGGCGCGAACTTTGATCGAAAAAACGGTGAGCTGGCGCCGACGCGCGAAGCAGCTCATTCGCGGCCGCGCATTCTCCACGCTAACGGGGACGCGACCGGCGCGGAGATCAGCCGTTCGCTGGCGGCCTTCGCTCGAGGGCATAAAAATATCCGCTTCGCGGAGTGGACAACAGTAACGAATCTTGTGGTGGCTGACGGGCGTGTGGCTGGGGCCGATCTACTAGATCGCGACGATTGCATCGAGCGGATCCATGCGCGAGCGGTGCTGATTGCGGCGGGCGGAGCGGGCCAGGTGTACAGCGACACAACCAACCCCGCAGTCGCAACGGGCGACGGCATCGCGTTGGCTCTGCAGGCTGGCGCTGAACTCGCCGACATGGAGTTTTACCAGTTTCATCCGACAGCGTTTTCGTTAGCGGGCGCGCCGCGGTTTCTGTTGTCGGAAGCGCTCCGCGGCGAGGGCGCGTATCTGCGCAACGATCGTGGGGAACGGTTCATGGAGCGGTATCATCCGCTGCTGGAGCTGGCGCCGCGCGATGTGGTGGCGCGCGCCATTACGCGGGAAGGCATGGGCGAGGCGGCGGGCGAGATTCGGCTGGTTCATCTCGACATGCGCCACGTGAAGGGCATAGACCTGCACAAACGCTTTCCTGGCATCAGCGCGTTTCTCGCAAAGTATGGGCTCGATCTGCAGCGCGACCTAGTCCCTGTGCGGCCTGCGGCGCACTACCTGATGGGGGGCGTTCGCACCGATGTCAACGGGCGCACCAACGTGCGTGGCCTATATGCGGCAGGCGAGGCCGCGTGCACGGGCGTGCATGGCGCCAATCGCTTGGCGTCGAATTCCCTGCTTGAAGGGCTGGTGTTTGGCGAGCACGCCGCCAAAGCCATGCTGCAAGATGCTCTCCCGTTGACGCCGATAGAGGCTCAAGCTTGTCCATGCGGCCCGCTCGATCCGGAAGACCACGCATCGCTTGAGGCCAGTATTCTGGAGCTACAGCGTTCGATGTGGGCTCATGCGGGGCTGCTGCGCGCAGAGTCCACGCTTCAGATCGGGCTACGCGAGTACGCGGAGTGCGCGGTGAAGATCGCGCGCGTTGCCGCCAAAAACAAGCCAGGCCGCCGGCTGTATGAGGCGCAGGCGCTCTGCGCGGTCGCGGAATCCATCCTGCACTCGGCGTTCGCGCGCACCGAGAGCCGTGGCGCGCACTACCGCAACGACTACCCTGAACGCGACGACGAGCATTTTCGCAAGCACTCGATCTTTCGCGGCGAGGGAACCGGCGAGAGCCGAATTGCGTTTGAAGTATGGTGAACGC
>DATHNJ010000076.1:0-3108 GCA_035486155.1 Occallatibacter sp.
GGCATGCGCGCGGTGATGGAAGAGGCGCTGCGCGCCGCCGGCCGCGGGACGATTGGCTATCACGTCTCGCTCGACATGGACTGGATCGACCCGGAAGACGCGCCCGGCGTGGGCACGCCCGTGCGCGGCGGCGCCACGTATCGCGAAGCGCATCTAGCCATGGAGATCCTTGCCGATCACGGCCGCATGGTGAGCTTCGAGATCGTCGAAGTAAATCCGGTGATCGACGAGCATAACCGGACGGCGGATCTGGCGGTGGAGCTGGCTTGTTCGGCGTTTGGGAAGAAGATACTCTAGCAATATTCGTTCACGTTGTCGTCTCGGGTGCGCTAATCGAAAACGGGATTACAATCAAGGATGGAGTGCGCATGACAAAGCAAATCCGGAACACATCTGGCAATGGCGCCTCTCCTAGGCTTGATCCTAGGAGTTCCGAGTTCACGGCAGAGTTCAAGCGCGCTGCAAAAGCTTTTTCCGCCAAGACCACGCGGTCGCCGAAGAAAGCGCGAGCCGCATTGGTCGAGATGGGGATTCTCACGCCGAGCGGAAAACTCTCCAAAAACTATCGCTAGACGTGCATCATCTTTCCACCAACTTTGTACTCGCTTATCACGGATGCGATCGCCGCGTGGGCGAGAACCTCCTTGCGGGAAAGAAAGCCTTAAAGCTGAGCGATAACGACTATGATTGGCTTGGGCCCGGAGTCTATTTCTGGGAATCGAATCCCCACCGCGCGCTTGAGTTCGCGCGCGAAAAGCAGAGGCGCGGCGACAAGATTCGTGATCCTTTTGTCCTTGGTGCGGTTGTTGATCTTGGACTATGCCTCGACCTGACCACCAAAGACTCGATCGAGAATCTTAAGCTTGCGCATCAGACCTTGAGCGAGGCTTTCAGCGCGAGCAAGGACAAGCCGCCTGTGAATGGACCTGAACCATGGCGAAGAAGGCTCGACTGCGCCGTGATTCGCACTCTGCATGAAGTTGTCCGAAGTTCTGGCGCACAGCCCATCGACAGCGTGCGCGGCATGTTTACTGAGGGTAGCCCAATTTATGCGGGCTCGGCCTTTTTCGAGAAAACACATGTTCAAATTGCAGTGCTCAACCTTGCTTGCATCAAGGCAGTATTCCGCATCGCGGGAGCGATGAGTTAAATACAAAATGGCTAAAAAACTTCGTGTCGGCATTTTATTTGGCGGGCGCAGCGGCGAGCATGAGGTCTCGCTGCTGTCGGCAGCTTCCATTCTCAAAGCCATCGATCGCAAGAAATTCGATGTCGTCCCCATCGGCATCACCAAAGAGGGCCGCTGGCTCGGCGCCGGTGATGCGCAGCATCTGCTCAACGGCGAAAGCGACGCCACGACGCGTAAGCTGCGGGCGGGCGATCCTGAAGCAACGCCTGGCGCCAAGCTGTTGCAGGAAGGCATGCCTACGCTGTTGGCGCCGGAGCCAGCTGGCGCCGAAACGCGTCCCGCAAGCGCCGCTTTGGATGTCGTGTTTCCGGTCTTGCATGGCACCTTCGGCGAGGACGGCACGATTCAAGGGCTGTTCGAGCTGGCCGGTATCGCCTACGTCGGTTCGGGCGTGCTCGGCTCTGCCGCCGGCATGGACAAGGACGCGATGAAGCGTCTCTTCGCGCAAGCGCGGCTGCCCATCGTGAACCACGTGACAGTGCTACGTTCCGAATGGGAGAAGTCGCCGCGCAAGGCCATCGCGCAGATCGAAAAAGCGCTCAAGTATCCGCTCTTTGTGAAGCCCGCCAATCTCGGCTCATCGGTGGGAATAAGCAAAGCGCACGACCGCAAGGAGCTTGGCCCGGCCCTCGATCTGGCCGCCAAGTACGATCGCAAGCTGATCATCGAGCAGGGCGTCGGCGGCAAGAAAGCCAAGGCGCGCGAGCTTGAGGTTGCTGTCTTGGGCAATGATGATCCCAAAGCCAGCGTCGTCGGTGAGATCATTCCCGGCAAGGAGTTCTACGACTACGAGGCGAAGTATCTCTCCGAAGGTTCGGTCCCCGTCATTCCCGCCAAACTCACCAAGTCGGAGACGAAGCAAATTCGCGAGATGGCCGTCGCCGCGTTCCGCGCCTGCGATCTCTCCGGCCTCGCCCGCGTCGACTTCCTGATGGAACCGGACGGCAAACGCCGCATCTTTCTCAATGAAGTGAACACACTGCCCGGCTTCACGCAGATCAGCATGTACCCGAAGCTGTGGGAGGCTACGGGCATCGGCTACACCGATCTCATCACCCGGCTCATCGAGCTTGCGCTGGAGCGTCATGCCGAGAAGAACCGCAACACGTATAGCCGGGAAGAGTGAAAAGGCAGTGATCAGCAACCAGTTGTCAGGGGTCAGTAATCAGACGTTAGCGACTCGACGGCGGGAACTGCATGCAGCTTGGCGGTGTCTAACTGAGAAGTGGGCAGATACGAGGCGAAGAACCGTTGGAAGCCGTTTTTTCTGATCACTGACAACTGATCACTCGTCACTGCTTTATTCTTTATCCCGAGGAACGAATCCGATGACTCTGCTCGATGCACCCGTCTTTGATGCCGCACGCGCACGTCGCAAACAGACGATCATCTACAGCGCCATCGGCTTGTTTTTTGTCCTGTTCATCGGAGACTGGCTCGTCTCCGGCATGCCAGTCGATTGGCCGTGGAACTGGTGGACGCACCTGCGCGGCAGGACGACGGTGAATCATTTTCTGGATGCGGTCGAGCAGAACGATCTCCCCAAGGCCTTTGGCATTTGGCTTCACGATCCCGATTGGCGGCAGCACGAGGCCAATTACCGCGACTATCCCTTTGCGCGTTTTCAGCAGGACTGGAGTCCCACCAGCTCAGGCAACGACTATGGCGCGATCAAGAGCCACAAGATTCTGGCCGCGCGCATCTCCGGCAACACGCTTGTCTTGGGCATCTCCATCAATGGGCTGAAGAGCAAAGCGCTCTTTCTCGCCTACGATCCGAAGATGCACACGCTTGGTTTCTCGCCGGTTGAGCTCTATCTTGGTCCGTAATTATTGAGAGCCTAGTTCTCTGACCGCTTGATTTCGTTCATTGAGGCTTGTGCGTTCCCACCCATTCGCAAGAAGAAAGCGAATGGATGG
>DATHNJ010000077.1:0-19298 GCA_035486155.1 Occallatibacter sp.
GGCTTGTCGTTGCGTTTGTCTGTTTCCATATCGTGGTAATTTTTATCTTTGCGTTTCCTATCGACTTTCTTCCTGTGCGAGCGTTGCGCAATCTGGTGGCGCCTTACGTGGTGTGCATCGGATTGACCGAGTCATGGGATATGTTCGCTCCGGACCCCAAATCGACGGACCAATTTCTAAAAGCGATCGTCTTCAGAGCCAGCGGTCAAACCAATATCTATTCCTTCCCGCGGATGGAGGAACTTACGCTCTGGGAGCGATACCGCAAAGAGCGCTATCGTAAGTTCACCGAGAGCTTGCTTTGCAACGAATGCTCTGGCCTGTGGCCGGATGTAGAAAAGGCAGTGGCCCGCCGAGAGAACAAGCCGGCAGACCCTCCGGTCAAAGTCGTACTGATCAAATTTGAATCTCCAATCGATCCCAAAGCAGGAGCTGTTGGCGACGATGCCGCCGCCAAATCGACCGTGCTCTCCGAACTGTTCATACAGCCCGAGGATCTGCGTTGACGATAAGAAGCCTTAAGACTTCGCTGAGCGACTATTTTTTAAAGCCTGTCTCGCCCTATCCGCTCGCGGTCTTCCGAATTTTGTTTGGCTTGTGCGTGTGCGGCACGCTGCTGCTTCTGCATGGAGATTGGCTGAGTTGGTTTGGCAGCCACGGTTGGATCAGCGTGGAAACAACCGCCCGAGCAGAGGACGGGCTCCGGCTCAGCCTCTTTGCCTTGATGCCGACGAACGATCGGTGGATCGAAGGCCTCTATTGGCTTTTCCTCTCAGCGTCCCTCACGCTGACAGTCGGTCTGATGACGCGCTTGAGCAGCGTTATCGTCTTTCTTGCACTGAACTCTCTACTCCAGAGACTCCCGCTCATACTCCATGGTGGAGATTCTTTTCTTAGGATCGCAGGTTTCTTTTTGATGTTTGCAGCATCGGGCGCCGTACTATCCGTCGATGCAATGCTGGGGCCGCGTGGCAAGTCATCAGGCCGTGAAAGTTACCCGCTGATCCCTCCCTGGCCCCAACGCCTGATTCAATTCCAACTCGCGATCCTCTACTTGGCTTCCTTTTGTGCGAAGGCAAAGGGCAATACGTGGTGGAATGGATCGGCTCTCTTCTACGTGCTGAACTTAAGGGAGATTCATCGCTTTCCGATTCCAAGCCTCTTTCACGATGTATGGATGATGCGGATCGGCACATGGAGCGCACTGGCCTTCGAGCTTCTCTTTCCGCTGCTCGTGTGGTTCAAGCCACTTCGAAACCCGATGCTGATTGCTGGGCTATTGTTCCATTTGAGCCTGGAATACGCCCTCAATATCCCAATGTTTCAATGGGACATGTTATCCGCTTATGTTCTATTCATCGACTTCGCCTGGATAAAGAAAGCCACTACCCTTAGTTGATGGACACTTAGTTGCCCTGCCACTTATCCTCGCGCCCCCAGGTTATTCCGCCACTTATGCCCGCTCTTCTCGAGCAGCCGGTCGGCGCAGTCAGGGCCCCATGAACCGGCAAAGTAATTGGGAAATACCTCAGGGTTCTTGGCTGCCCATGCTTCGAGAATCGGCGTATAAAGCGCCCAGGTCGTCTCGACGCCGTCGCGATGGGCGAACAGCGTTTGGTCGCCGAGCATCGCATCCAGCAGCAGACGCTCGTATCCATTTGCACTCGACTTGCCGAACGCTGCGGCGTAGTTGAAGTCCATATTCACCGGGCATACCGACATCCCCGGCGCCGACGGAACCTTGGCGCCGAAGCGCAGCGCAATCCCTTCATCGGGCTGAATGCGAATGGTCAGCAGATTGGGCTGGATCTCCGGGCATGGCCCGGCCGCCTGCATGCGGTTGAAGATCAGCAACGGCGGCTGCTTGAACTGAATGCTGATCTCGGTGGCGCGCTTCTTCATGCGCTTACCCGCGCGCAGATAAAACGGCACGCCCGCCCAGCGCCAGTTCTCAATCTCGAGGCGAACGGCCGCATACGTCTCCGTGCCTGATTCGGGATTGACGCGATCCTCGTCGCGATAGCCAATCACCTTCTTGCCGTCGATCACGCCTGGGCCGTACTGCCCGCGCACCGAATTCGTGATGGGAATATTCGGAATCGCGCGCCACGCCTTTACTTTCTCGCTCCGCACCGCTTCGGCGTCGAAGCTCGACGGTGGCTCCATCGCTACAAAACTCAGCAACTCCATCACGTGGTTCTGGATTACGTCGCGCAGCGCGCCGGCCTTCTCGTAGAACGGTCCGCGGCCTTCCACGCCCAGCGTCTCGGCTGCTGTGATCTGCACCGAGTCGATGTAATTGCGATTCCAGATCGGCTCGAAGATGCCGTTGGCGAAGCGGAACACCAAGATGTTCTGCACCGTCTCTTTGCCGAGATAGTGGTCGATGCGGAACACCTGGCTCTCGTGGAACACCGCGTTGACGTCGTGGTTCAGCGCCCTGGCTGAATCGAGATCGTGACCGAACGGCTTTTCAATCACTACGCCCGAGCGCCCATGCTCGGGCTGCGCCATGCCCTGCGCACCGAGATTCTCGACGATCGGCGCAAAGTACTCCGGCGATGTCGCGAGATAGAAGAGCCGGTCCGGACCGATATTGTGCTCTTGAGCGATCCTGTCTAACTCCGCCTTCAGTCCTACGTAGTGCGAAGCGTCGTCGAAGCTCAGCGCATAGTAACTGACTTTCTTGATGAACTCTTCGAGCTTGGGATCGTTGTTATCCACGCCCGATTCGACGATGCCTGCGCGCATGTCCTTGGAAAACTCATCGCCCAAAGGCCGCCGCGCCACGCCAACGATGGCGAAGTTCTTGGGCAACAGGTTCGCCTGCTCCAGGTGGAACAGCGCCGGCAGCAGCTTGCGCTTCGTCAAGTCGCCCGACGCGCCAAAGATCACCATGATCCCGGGATCGGGAATCCGCTCATGCGTCTGGGGAACGCTCGTCAAATCTTCCGGCTGAACCTTCATCTCCACCGTCGCCATCGCTTCATCCCTCCGCTATCAGTTCACAGCTCGTAGTTCTTAGTTCACAGTTGTGAAGCTCAGTTTGCAGTTAGTAACTCTACTTCCACTCTCTTGAAGTTCACAACTATGCCAAGTCGCCCATGTCACTTTCCAATTGATCAGCGTCAGACTGAGAACTAAGAACCGTGAACTACGAACTGTCCCTTCAGTCCTTCTTCACCGCATGTCCGCCGAATGCATTGCGCATGATCGAAAGCATCCTATCGGTGAAGTTATTCTCTTCGCGCGAGCGGATGCGCCGAATCAACGACTCGGTAATGACCGGGGCCGATACATTCAGGTCGATCGCCTCGAAGACCGTCCAGCGTCCCTCGCCTGAATCGGAGACGTATGCTTCGAGTCCATCCAGCTTCGGATTCTTGCTCAGTGCATCGGCGGTGAGGTCGAGGAGCCAGCTGCGGACCACGCTGCCATAGCGCCAAATCTGCGAGATCTGGCCTAGATCGAGCTTCAGCTCTTCCTTCTTCTCCATGATGGTGAAGCCTTCGGCATAGGCCTGCATCAAGCCGTACTCGATGCCGTTGTGCACCATCTTCACAAAGTGCCCCGCCCCGGCCGGACCCACGTGTCCCCAGCCTTTGTCCTTCGCCGGCGCCAGCGTCTCCAGGATCGGCCGCAGATACTCAACGGCTTCCTTATCGCCGCCGACCATCATGCTGTAGCCCTCTTTCAGGCCCCAGACGCCCCCCGAAGTGCCCACATCCACAAACTGGAAGCCCTTGGCGGTAACTTCCTTGTGGTGGCGCTGCGAGTCCTTGTAATTCGAGTTACCGCCATCGATAAGTATGTCGCCCTTATTGAGCAACGGCTCCAACTTGGCGATCGTCTCGTCCACGGGCTTGCCCTGCGGCACCATAATCCAGATCGCCTTGCGGCCGGTGAACTTCTTGGCCATCTCTTCGAGCGACGATACGCCCACATTGCCTGAGGCGCTCAGTTTCTGTACGGCTTCAGTGCTGAAGTCGAAGCCAATTACCTGATGGCCGCCCAGGCGCAACCGTTCCGCCATGTTGCCGCCCATCTTTCCAAGGCCAATCAATCCAAGTTGCATCTTGCTCTCCCTTCAATCTCTAAAGAACTTGCAAAGTCGCCAACTCGCTGCGCAGCTGATCCGCGCCGGTGAAGCGAACCGCCTTCATCCCCACCGATACGGCGCCGGCTACGTTTTCCGCGCGGTCGTCGATAAACAGAATACGCTCTGCGGGCTTGCCCAGAATATCGAGCGCGCGGCGATAGATCGCCGCTCCCGGTTTGCGCAGTCCCACATAGCAAGAACTCAACGCCACTTGTAGATGATCGCTAATCCCGAAAGTGCGGAACCGGTACTCATTTGGCTCGCGCGCCTCATTATTCAATACACCCAGCATGCACTTATCTGATGCAGCCAGGTCGCTAAGGACTCCCATGGCGCCGTTGGGAAGCAACTTAGACTGCGCGCAAATCGCGGCGAGAAACTCATCATGGGAGAACTCGCGCGGCTCATAGAAAACCGTCGCGTCCAGATAATCTTTGGCCGTGATTGCGTCGCGCTCCCAGGCGTCATTGGGCTGTGTGTGGCGGCCTTCAAATGCGGCGCGGTCCAGGTGGAACTGTTCGAGCACCAGCGCGCGCTCGCGATGGTCCCAGCCATTGGTCAGCAGGACTCCGCCAACATCGAAGAGGATTACGTCGAAGGGGAACATCGGCGTCTCTTTATCTACTTTTCCGGTTGATTCTGCGTTCCGATTTTGCGTCGCGCGATCGTCGTTTCAGTCGCGACACGATCTGCATGATGGTAAATGCCTGCTAACTAGCCTGATTTTTACGCTAGCCTTTGGCTTGATGCTTGGCTTCGATCGCCAGCACCTTCTTGAAGCGTCGCGTAAAGCGCTCCTCGTTGGTGATGAATTTTGCGCGAAGAAATGAATCGACTAACTCATAGGCCAGCGACGAGGCGACGATACGGGCGCCGATTACCAACACATTCATGTCGTCGTGCTCCACTCCCTGGTGGGCCGAGTAGGTATCGTGGCACATGCCGGCGCGAATGCCGGGAATCTTGTTTGACGCCACACAGACGCCGACGCCGGAGCCACAGATCAAGATGCCGCGCGGCGCTTCGCCAGCGCGAATCGCTTCTCCCACCCGTTCCGCGAAATCCGGATAGTCGTCCTGCGGGTCGACCGTGTACGCTCCGAGATCGTCTACCTCATGCCCACCTTTGGCGAGATACGCGCGTACCTCTTCCTTTAGAGGAAAGCCGGCATGGTCGGAGGCAATGACTAACTTCACCTTGAACCTTTCTTGAGGCGGAGCTAGCGGGGTTAGCCGCGCTTCGCGCGTGATAGCGGAGTTAGGACCCCCAGCTCTCGGCTGAGCCGAGCTTTTCTAACTCCGCTGACTCCGCTAACTCCGCTTTGTTCCTGCCGGCGCCGCTATCCCTTCACTATCTTCTTAGCGCGCGCCGCAACGTTCTCGGCCGTGAATCCAAGGTCAGCCTGAACCTTAGGCCCTGGCGCTGAAGCTCCAAAGCGATCCAACCCGATCACGTCGCCATCCAGCCCGACATACTTCCACCAGCCCAGCGGCGATCCAGCTTCGACAGCCAGCTTCTTCACGCCAGCCGGCAACACGCTGGCCTTGTACTCGGCTGACTGCTCGTCGAAGATCTCACAGCTCGGCACGCTCACCACACGCGTCGGAATGCCTTCAGCGTCGAGCAGCTTCTTGGCTTCAACGCACAGCCATACCTCTGAGCCAGTTCCGATCAGAATGACCTTCGCGTTGGGCGCGTCTTCCAGAACATAGCCGCCCTTGCTTACGTCGGCGTACACATTGTGCGTCGTTGGATCGATCACCGGCAGATCCTGCCGCGTCAGCGCGAAGAAGCTGGGGCCCGTGCGTTCCAGCGCCAGCCGCCAGCAGGCCGCGGTCTCATTGGCGTCCGCGGGACGGAAGTCCGTAAAGTCTGGCATCGCGCGCAGCATGGTCAGTTGCTCGATCGGCTGATGCGTCGGTCCATCCTCCCCCAGTCCGATCGAGTCGTGAGTAAACACAAACAGCGAGTGGGACCGCATCAACGCCGCGATGCGCATGGCCGGCTTGCAGTAGTCGGAGAAGGTGAAAAACGTAGACCCGAAGGGAACCAGCCCCTCGTGCTTGGCCATGCCGTTCACCGCGGCGCACATCGCGAACTCGCGCACGCCGAAGAACACGTTGCGTCCCGCCGGATCGATGTGGAAGTTTGCGCCCGGCTTGAAGATTGTTTTTGTGGAAGCCGTGAGGTCAGCCGCGCCGCCGAATAACTCCGGAACTGCTTCGGCAATCGCATTCATGACGATCTGGCCTGCGTTGCGCGTGGCCACCGGCTTGCCCGCAGGGAAACTGGGCACAGTCTTTTCCCAGCCAGCCTTGCGCTTGTTCTCCTTGGTCCGCTCAAACTCCGCGGCCAAATCCGGATACTGCGCGCGATACTTCTCGAACAGCTTCTTCCACTCTTCTTCGATCGCTGCGCCGCGCTCGCCGGCCTTGCGCCAGTTGGCCAACGCATCCTCGGGCACATAGAAGCTCTGGTCTTCAGGAAAGCCGAAGAACTTCTTCGTCGCCGCCGTATCCGCCGCGCCCAGCGCCTCGCCGTGCACCTTGTTGGTGCCGGCTTTGGGGCTCCCGTAGCCGATCACCGTGCGGACCGCGATGAACGACGGCTTCCCGGTTTCGGCCTTCGCCGCTGCAATCGCCGCTTCGATCGCATTCAGATCGTTTCCATCGGCCACGCGCTGCACATGCCAGTGATAGGCTTCGAACCGCTTCAGCACATCCTCGGTAAAGCTCAACTCGGTCGGCCCATCGAGCGAGATCAGGTTGTCGTCGTAGAACACGATCAGCTTGCCCAGTCCCAGCGTTCCGGCCAACGACGCCGCCTCGTGCGAGACGCCCTCCATCAAATCGCCGTCACCGCACAGCACATAGGTGTGGTGATCGACAATGTCGAGCCCCGGCTTGTTGTACACCGCAGCCAGATGCTTCTCAGCCGCCGCCAGGCCGACAGACATCGCTAGCCCCTGACCGAGCGGGCCGGTCGTCACTTCGACGCCTTCGGTCTCGCCCGCTTCAGGATGTCCTGGAGTCTTCGAGTGCAGTTGACGGAAGGACTTCAGATCGTCCAGCGTCACCTTGTATCCGCACAGATACAGCGTGCAATAGAGCAGCGCCGAAGCGTGCCCGTTCGACAACACGAACCGGTCGCGATCGGCCCACTTGAAGTGCGCCGGATTGTGCTTCATCAGCTTGTGATAGAGCAGGTACGCAATCGGGGAGCAGCCCAACGGGGCTCCGGGATGGCCGCTCTTGGCCTTTTCAACGGTGTCGACCGCCAGAATGCGAAGCGTGTCGATAGAGAGTTCGTCAATGGAGAGCGCCGAAAGAGTGGCAGCCATACCCTTTGCAGTCCTTTCGTGGGGGAATTGTTAATTGAAGGAGCCCTAGGTTTCTCTGGCCCCGTCCGCGCCTTGCGCGGCGTCGATCTTGAGGTTCACGTTGTGGCCCAACCAGCGATCGCCGTCAGTCCACTGGAGAGTCCATGATAGTTCACCGCCCGCCGCATTCGGCGCGGTGGAAATATCCACGCTGAAGCCGGCGCTGCCCTTGCCATGACTCTGCGCCGTGTTGGTCGTCTTCCATCCGTCGGTCGACCATGTCAGCGCAAAGCGATTGGCGTCGACGATGCGCAGCGTATCGCCCGCAAAGATTCTCTGGATCGGTCGCCGAAACGTATAGATCTCGAGATCGCGCCGACGCGCCCGGCTTTCATCCGGCTCGCAGTAGCGCAAGTACACCGGGTCGATGCGATCGAAGACTCTGCCGTCCAGCGCCGAACGCAGCAGCTTCAAATACTCCGCATGCGCCCACACCAGCGGGACCGCCGATCCGGCCGGCTGGCCCAGTTGCAATCGGCCCGAGGGCGAATTCGGCTCGTCCCACACCTGCTCCGGCATCATCTGGCCAATCGTGGCGAATCGCTCGTAGGTCTCAATCAACGGCGTGATGTCTTTGCCGGCCGCCAGTTCGTAGTGCGCCCGTTCACCCGTCAACAGCGGCCAAACGCGCCCCTGCCCCCAGCCAAGAAACGGTCCGCCGTCGGGGCGCTGGCCGTAGCCGTCCCAGTTGTAGCGCAACCACCCGGGGCCCTGCGGAAGCCCGCGCTTCAGCACCGCATCCACTACCTTCAGCGAATCCACGATCAGCGGATCGTCCGCCCGCCGTATGCCGTAGCGCACCAGCTCCAGAAATCCCCCGTCGATGACCTCGCGCGCCTGGAACGAATCGCGTGTTCCCGGCGGCCGATTGTTGATGTGGATCATCTCGTCGCCGCAGCTCACGCAGTAGTAAGCTTCGCCGCGCTCCGGCGGCCGGACGCGCATGTAGTGCCGCTTGATATCGGGCAAAAGAATCCCGTTGTTGGTCGTCGTCCAGTGCTCCAGGTGTTTCTCGATCCAGTCGGCGAACTCCTCATAGAACCCGCCCAACTCAATCGCATCATGCGCGCGCGCAATCTCCGCGGCGCAAATCAATCCCGAAATCACCGCAGCCAGCGTCGAAGGCGAATAGCCGGCGTTCTCTTCCCACCGCTCCTGATGCGTAATCGGCGCGTGCCGCGCCAGAAAGCCCGCCGCGCGCTCCACGAAGGGAAAGACGTCCATATCGCCCAGACCGTTGGCCTTCCACAGCCGCCAGGCCAGAATGATCGGAAACGCCACTTCGTCCAACTGCTCTCCAGACCAGTACGGCCGTCCATCCACCCAGAAGTTTTGCGCAAACCCGCCGTCCGGCTTCTGTGTGCAGGCCAGATAGACCAGCGCTCGCAGGGCCGTCTCGTCCCGGCCGCAGGCCAGTAGGGCGCTCGCGGTCTGCACCATGTCGCGCGTCCACACCAGGTGATAGCCGCCCAGATCGTCGTCGCCCTTGGCCTGTCCCCACGGAATCGACGCCGAGGCCACAAACGCGCCCGAGAATGTCTTGTCCTCGTGCGCCAGCAGAACGTTGTGGCTGGTGCGCATCAGCTTGCCGCCGTCGCGCGACTTCGCCGCCAGCCACTCGGGGTTGGCCACGCGCTGCCACTGCGTGATGTACCGCTCGCGATGCTCTTCATACGGCTTCGACAGCGTGGTTACCGTCTTCTGGAGGGCTGTATGGTGTCCCTGCCCGATGCCGACTGCAACCACAAACGTGCGCGAACCATCGCTTCCGGCCGCCTGCAGATCGAGCTCACCCATCACGGCGATGTTCCCGTCACTGGCCGAGCCAAACTCCCAGTCCATGCGGTAGTTGTCCATCACGTCGCGCCAGCCGTCGCTGGTTCCCACAAAACCGCAGCTCACGCGCGAGAATCCGCAACTGGCGCCCATGGCCAGCGACCACTCGTCCTTCCAGGCCAGCACCATCTTGCGCCCGGCGATGTCGAGAGCCCGCGCCGTATTGTTTGCGCCGCCGCCATCCAGATGCGGCGCCAGCAGCGCATATACCTTCAGCCGCGGCAACAGATCTTCGTGGCCCTCGATCTTCACCCACTGCAACACCACCGAGTGATGAGGATCGCAGATGATCTCGTGGGTCAGGCTGTAGCGCCCTTCAGGATCTCGGTTCACATAGCGCACGCCCAGCGCTTCGGGGTGGATGTACTCGAAGCTGGTGAGCAGGTCGCGTTTCTCTTCGTGCGCGAAGGTCTCGCCATCGGTAATCAGGAAGCCCATGTCGCGCACCTGCGCGCGATCGATGGTGGGATGATAGACCTCGTTTAAAATTCCGTGCGAGCACGTAAACCATACGCGGCTCGAGGCCGCATAGGCCGTGCCGACTGCGTCTTTCACGCTCGAAGTCCAGCGCGGCTCGAGGCCGGGCGCGCCAAACGCCTCGCCTTGCTGGTCAAGCCAACGATAAAGGCCGTGATCGTTCACTGATCGCTACCGTCCCAGGGCAAAAGGAGATAAAAAGCCGTTCTGTTCTGTCTTTCTAATCGATGTTTCCTTGGAAGGAAGGTTTCGCTTGGGTTCTCGATTAGTTTCGCACCTCGGGATGGCTCATGCGCATCCATCCAACCGTAGGAGATGCGTCTCCATCCAATCACAACGTTGCGGCGCGCGATGTGAAGATTCTGTTTCACAAGTCCGAACCGATCCTGCCCTACCGCTCCGGCCCTCGCCGTTCCCGTCCGGCCCGGTCAACCTTCCACAGTACAATCCGATTCGAAGGAGATTTCCCCAATGGCTTACGAACTCGCCCCGCTGCCTTACGACTACGCGGCCCTCGAGCCTTTTATCGACGCCGAGACCATGAAGCTTCACCACGACAAGCACCACCAGGCTTACATCAACAACGTGAATGCGGCTCTGGAAAAGCATCCCAACCTCGCCGCCAAGTCTGTGGATGATCTAATCAGCGACTTGAACGCCGTCCCCGAAGACATTCGTGGCGCGGTCCGCAACAACGGTGGCGGGCACTCGAACCACACCATGTTCTGGAACATCATGGCGTCTCCCAAATCGGGCGGAGGCGGCGCGCCCACTGGGCCGCTTGCCGATCAGATCAAAGCCGACTTCGGCGACTTCGAGGCCTTCAAGAAGACCTTCAACGAAACCACCGCCAAGCAGTTCGGCTCCGGCTGGGGCTGGCTGGTATCGCAGGGCGGCAAGCTCAAGGTCATCACCACAGCCAACCAGGACTCGCCCCTGAGCCAGGGCATCTACCCGATCCTCGGCAACGACGTCTGGGAGCATGCCTACTACCTCAAGTACCAGAACAAGCGTCCCGACTACCTCGCCGCATGGTGGAGCGTCGTCAACTGGCCTGAAGTCGCCAAGCGCTTCGCCAAAGCCAAGGGCTAGGCGCCGGCTGCCATTTCGGATCTGTTTCGCATGAGGGAAACAGATCCGAAAACCTTCTCCGGGTTCGACGATTGCGATCCCCCGATTCCGGAACCGATCGCAAACGTCGAATCTGAAATCCTTCCCACCAAAAGCCGCACTGGAATCCAGCCCCGCACTGGCCGATAGTTCCTTCTCAGCGCCTGTCTCAATTCCGCGCGTAAGGAAACTTCTTCCTTTGAAGCCTACCGTCGAACTCTCGATGATCGTCAAGAACGGCGCAGAAGTCCTGGCGCGATGTCTGGCGAGCGCAGCCCCATTTGTCGACCGCATCGTCGTCGGCGACACCGGCTCCACGGACGACAGCATCGCCATCGCCCGCAGCTTCGGCGCCGAAGTCGTTTCAATCCCCTGGGAGCAGGACTTCTCTCAGGCCCGCAATCGCGTTCTCGCCGAGCGCAGGTGCGACTGGGTTCTGGTCCTTGACGCCGACGAGATGCTCGACCCCAAAGGCGGCGCTGAACTCCGCGCGCTGATCGGGAACCCGAGCGTCTTCGCCTATCACAACCCGCGCTGGAACTACATGCGCGACATGAGCGCACGCCTCGGCTTCCAGACCGCGAAATCCAATCCGCATTTGCTCGAAGAAGCACGCGCTTTTCCCGGCTACGTCCCCCTTCCCACCACGCGCCTGTTTCGCAGCCACCCGGGAATCTACTACGAGGGCTGCGTGCACGAAACCATAACCAAGCGCGTCGCGCAGCTCCAACTTCCCACCGCATGCGCGGAGTTCATCGTGCATCACTTCGGCCACGCCGAAGACGACAAGGCTGCGCGCCAACAGAAAGACGAGTTCTATCAAGTTCTGGGCGAAAAGAAGCTCGCGTCCAATCCCACCGACGCACAGGCCCTCATCGAACTCGGCTTCGCCGAGCTCGAACACGCGCACCGGCCTGCGATCGCTTTCATGCACTTCAACCGGGCCTGCCAGATCAGCCCGCAATCGCCCGTGCCCTGGCTGTTCTCCGCCGCGTGCCTGATCCAGCTCAACAAGTTCGCGGAGGCCTTCAAGTGCCTCCATCAATCCGCATCGCTCGGCCTGCGCAATGCGCTCTACTATCAAACTCTGGGCGACGCCTGCTTTCACGCCGGCCATTACGCGGAAGCGCGTGCGGCCTACACCCAGGTAGCCCATCGCGGCGAGGCCTCGCCGCTCAGCGAAGCCAAGCTCGGCGCATGCGAGATTCATGCTGGCTTACCGGAACACGGCCTGCGCCGCATCCAAAGAGCGGTTGACGCCGCGCCTACCTTCGGCGAACTCTACGACATCCTGGCGACGAGTGCGCTGCTGGCTGGAGACCTCGAGCTTGCGTCGGAGGCTGCGCAATCCCGTGCTCGCCTAGGCGATCTCACCGACTTTCATGTGGAGTTGGCGGCTTTGCTGGAGAACCAGCGACGTACGCAGAACGAGAAACTCACGCTCTCGGCGTGAGCTAAGCTTCACGCTCCGATCAAAGAAAGAGAACCCGCAACAGCGAGTCCTCTTCTGTTCCCTGTTCCCTGTTCCCTGTTCCCTGTTTTCTCACTTCGGCAACTGCGTCGCGTCCCATCCGCCGCCAAGCGACCGGACAAGCCCTACGCTGGAGACAAACTGCCGCGTCTGCAGGCCCACATCCGTCTGCTGGTTCTGCAGCAACACTTGTTCGGCGGTCAGCACTTCGAGATAACTCGTGACGCCGCCCTTGTAGCGCTGGTTCGACACATCGAACGAGTGCTGCGCCGAATCCACGGCAAGGCGCTCAACAACGGCCTCGTGTTCCACCACGCGCAACGATGCGAGCTGATCTTCTACGTCCTGGAAGGCAAGAATCACGGTGTTCTTGTAGGCATTCGCCTGCGCCTCGTAGCTATGCCGCGCCTGATCGGTCAACGCGTGGCGCTGGCCGGCGTCAAACAGCAGCTCTGTCGCCTGCCCTCCCAGGCTCCACAACGCGCTTGGCCCCTGGAGCCACGTGCCGCCGTGAGTGCTCTCAAAGCCGCCTGTGCCGCCCAGGCTGATCGTGGGGTAGTACGCGCTCACCGCGATGCCGATCTGCGCGTTCGAGGCCGCTGTCCGTCGTTCTGCCGCCGCGATGTCCGGCCGGCGCTCAAGAAGCTGCGATGGGACGCCCAGCGGAACATTTGGCGGCGTGTTCTCGAGCGGCGAAAACGGAATGCTGAAACTCGGCAAAGGATAGTTCGCAATCGCGCCGACGGCGTGCTCAAACTGCGCGCGCGCCTGCTCGGCATCCACGCGCTGCGCCCGAATTGTCTCCAGTTGCGTCTCCGCCTGGGCAACATCGACTTCGGTCGCCACGCCGCCCTTCAAGCGTCGTTGGGTCAGGTCGAGCTGGCTCTCCAGATCCTTCACCGTCGAGTCCAGAAGTTGAATCAGCGAATCGGCGCCGCGCAACTGAAAATACGCGGTAGCCAGCTGCGCCTGCAGGGTCAGATCGATGTTGGCCATATCCGCCGCGCTGGCCTGCGCATTTTCGTGCGCGGCCTCAACTGTGCGTCGCACGCGGCCCCAGAAGTCCGGCTCCCAGCTTCCTTCGCCTTCCAGAACCAGGTCGTTGTAATTCGTCTTGGTGCTCGACGTAAACAGCGGCCTGTTGGCTGAGTTCTTGTCGTGCGAAACCGACGGCCCGGCTGACAGCGTCGGAAACAGGTTCGCCCGCGCTACTGCAATTTGATCCCGCGTGGCCAGATAGGTCTCCAGAGCCTGTCGCAGACTTGGATTCTCCGTTGCGATCCGCTCCTCGAACTCATTCAACTTCGGGTCCTGGTAGATTTCCCACCATTTGCCCTTCAGCATGCCATCCGATGGCGAGGCCGGCTGCCAGCTCCCGCCCTGCGGATTGGGCGGCGCTGTCACGGTCGGAGCGCCGATTTCCTTATAGTTCGGGGGGGCAGTATAAACAGGCCGATGATAGTCAGGGCCAACCGGCTTGCATCCCGCCAGGACCGCTGCGCCGGCAAGCCCAAGCGCCGCAAACGCAAGCGCTTTGCTTGGCTTCAAACTACAACCCCGTCCCCAGCTCTCAGAGCCGATGCGCACTCTCCGCATCCCTTACTTGCCTCCCGGCGCGGCGCCCTGAGAATTGCTCGACTGATTCTGCTGCGGCGAAACCTTCTCGCCTTCAATCAAAGAGTCGGGCGGATCTTGAATCACCTTGTCTCCCGGCTTGAGCCCATTCATAATTTGCACCGTCGCCCCGTCGTCTTCCCCTATGGTGACGAGAACCAGATGCGCCACGGGGCCATTGCTTCCATTCACCACGGTCCCCACTTGCAATCCCTCGCGGCGGAAAATCAGCGCTGACGCGGGCACAATGTAGGTGGAATGCGGGGTCGGCGCCCTGAAGTCCACCTGCGCCAGCGCGCCCGGCATCAACTCCCCGCTGCGGTTGTCGACGTCGATCTCCACCAGCAACGTGCGCGTCACCGGATCGATCGCGTCCGCGGTCCGCACCAGCGTTCCCTGGAAGGTTCTGCCCGGCTGCTCGGGAAAGGTCAGATTAAGCTTCAATCCGCGCTTCGCGCTGCTCGTGTACCCCTGCGGCACGTTCACGTAGACGCGCAGCGTCTGGAGCGCCTGCATATGAAACAGCTCCTTGCCCGCGCCCGTATCGATCAACTGTCCCGTGTCCACGCTACGCGCCGTCACAACGCCATCGAATGGCGCATACACCTTTTCAAACGCCTGCAGTTCCTTGAGCCGTTGCAGGTTGGCCTCGGCCGATTGCACCGTCGAGGCCGTGGCCGCAGCTTGATTGACGAATGTATCGGTGTCCTGCTGCGAAACGGCGTTTGAATCCACCAGATCCGAATATCGTTTCGCCTGGATATGCGCGTTATTCGCGGTCGCCTTCGCCGTCGCCAGATCGGCGATCGCCTGCTGCAGTTGCTGATCCAGTTCCGGAGTCGCAATCTCGCACAGCAGTTGTCCCTTCTTCACTCGCGCACCGATATCGAAATACCACTTAGTCAGATAACCGGAAGTCCGCGCGTAGATGGGCGAATCCGTATACGCCGTGACGTTGCCGGGCAGGGAAAACGTATCGATCGCAGCGCCCTGCTTGGGCGCCAGAGCAATCACGGTGGGCGCAGCGAGCTGCGTCGTCGTGTTCGCCAAAACCTTGTCGTCGTGGATTCGTCCTAAAATTCCGATGCCCGCCGCCAGACCCAGCACAATCACGACCAGCACAACACAGGCAACCGCAATACGCGGAGAAACCGCCTCTTGCTCCGGAGCGCTCTCGTGATCCTGGCCCCCTTGCGGGCGCGGCTTTGATTCATTCGTCATAACGTTACTCCGCACTCTCATCGAACTCGTCCACTACTGTGGTCCTTGCAGGCGTGTGCGCCTTCTTGCGCTTCTGCAGCCAGCCATGCACTACCGAAAAGAAAACCGGAACGAAAAATAGCGTCGCGAAGGTAGCCAGCAGCAAACCGCCGATCACCGCGCGGCCCAGAGGCGCGTTCTGCTCGCCGCCGTCGCCCAATCCCAGCGCCATCGGCGCCATGCCGAGAATCATCGCCAGCGCCGTCATGACCACCGGCCGCAAACGTACAAAACCCGCATTCAGCGCGGACTGCCGCGCGTCGCCCACCAATATGTCCAACTGCTCGCGGGCAAAGGTCACCACAAGAATCGAATTGGAAGTCGCCACACCCATGCACATGATCGCGCCCGTCAGCGCCGGCACGCTTAAGCGCGTCCCGGTGATGAACAGGAACCACACAATGCCCGCCAGAGCCGCCGGCAGCGCGGAGATGATCAGGAACGGATCGAGCCACGACTGGAAGTTGACCACAATGAGCAAGTAAACCAGCAGAATGGAAAACGCCAACCCGCCCACCAGTCCGATGTACGACTTGTTCATCGTCTCGCTCTGCCCGCGCAGAATCAGGTGCGAACCGCGCGGCAAGTCCTTCTTATGATCGGCGACGATCTTCTCGATAGCGCGCGTCACCGAGCCCAGATCGGCGCCCACCACATTGGCGTAGACATCGACCACCGGCTGCACGTCATAGTGGCTCACCGTGCCCAGCTCGGTTCCAGGAACGATATTGGCGAGGTTGCCGAGAATCTGGACTTGCCGCAGGGCCCCCGGAGCGCCGATGAACCCCGCCGTCTGCACCGCGCCCGTTGAGCCTGGCGCGCCGGTCGAGGCCGCCGTGCTCAGCGTCGTTCCCGTCGTTGTATTCCCGGTTACCGGCAAGCTCCGCAACTGCGCGAGCGATTGAATGTAATATTGAGGCGACTGCACGGCGACGTTATAGCTCACGCCGTTGCGCGGATCGAGATAGAAACTGGGCGTCGTTTGAAAGCTGCCGCTCAACGCCACAAGCAAACTCTGCGCCACATTTTGCTGCGTTAGTCCGATCGCCTGCGCCCGCGTTCGATCCACATTCACCGTCATGTTGGGCAAATCGAACGGCTGCTGAATGCGGGCATCCGACGCTCCGGGCACGTAACGGACCTCGTTCAAGATCCGCTCCGCCAGCGCGCGATTGCCGTAGAGATTCGGGCCCACAAGCTGGATATCGATCGGCGCCGCCAGACCGAAGTTCAGAATCTGCGTCACGATATCGACCGGCAATTCGTAGAACGTCACGCCTGGATACTCGCGCGCCAAAACCTCGCGCAGACTGTCGACATACTTCTCGGTGGGGTGATGGTCCTTGGTCAACTGCACCTGGATGTCCGCGTCCGCGGTGCCCACCGGCGCCGACGTCGTATAAGAAAGATTCAACCCCGAATACGGCAACCCGATGTTATCGACGATGGTGACGACTTCCTTCGACGGAATCTGCTGGCGAATTGTTCCGTCAATGTGATCGCACAGCGAGGCCATCTCTTCGATGCGCGTTCCCGTCCTGGCCCGCACATGCAGCTTGAACTGCCCCGAATCCACCGATGGGAAGAAATCCTGCCCCAGCCACGGCCCCAGCAGTCCAATCGAAGCCAGCGCGAAGACCAAAAAGCAGATCAAGAAGACGGCGGCATGATCCACGCATAGAGTCAACACGCTCAGGTAGAACGTCCGCATCTTGGCGAACCCGTCCTCGAACGCCAGTTGAAACCGCACCAGCGGATTCCGGCTCTGGTGTTTTCTCTCAGCTTCCGCCTCGTCATGCTCGTGCAGCAGATACTTCGCCATCGTCGGCACGACGGTTCGCGATAGCAGATAGCTGGCCAGCATGGCGAACACCACAGCCTCGGCCAGCGGGACAAATAGATATTTCGCCACGCCGCTCAACAGGAACATGGGCACAAACACAATACAGATCGACAGAGTCGACACCAGCGCCGGCGTCGCAATCTGCGCAGCGCCGTCCAGAATCGCCTGCTCGATCTCCTTGCCCGATTCGAGATTGCGGTTGATGTTCTCGATCTCCACCGTCGCATCGTCGACCAGGATGCCGACCGCCAGCGCCAAACCGCCCAGCGTCATGATGTTGATCGTCTCGTGCAGCGCCGCCAAGGCCGCGAGCGAACAGAGAATCGAGAGCGGAATCGAAACCGCGATAATCAGCGTGGATCGCCAGCTTCCAAGAAAGATCAGGATCATCACGGCCGTCAGGCAAGCGGCGATGATCGCCTCGCGCACCACGCCGCCGATCGCGCCCCGCACAAAGATCGACTGGTCCGACAAGGCATTGATCTTCAGTTGCGGCGGCAGTTGTCCGGTGATGCTGGCCAGCTTCTCGCGAATGCCGGCAATGATGTCGAGCGTCGACGCCGAGCCGGTTTTCATGATGCTCATCAGAATCGCGCGCCGCCCATCGACACGAACGATATTGGTCTGGGGCGGGTAGCCGTCGCGCACATGCGCAACATCGCGTATATAAATCACCGCCCCATTCGTCGCCTTAATCGGCAGATCGTTCAATTGCTCCACGATGCTGGGCGCCGAGTTGGTCTCAATCGCATACTCAAAGCGATCGATCTTCGCGGTTCCTGAAGGCACAATCAGGTTTTGCGCCGCCACCGCATTCACCACATCGGCGGGCGAAAGCCCCTTTGCCTGCAGCGCGACCGGATCGATGTCGACCTGGATCTGGCGCTGCTTGCCGCCGTAGGGAAAGGGCGTCTGCGCCCCTTCGATCGTCGCCAGTTGGGTGCGGATGGTGTTCGTCGCCAGATCGTTCAGTTGCTGCTCGTTCAGCCCCTCGCCCGACAAGCCAAGCTGCAGGACCGGCACGCTCGACGCGTTGTACTGGATGATGAACGGCGGGGTCGTTCCGGGCGGCAGGCTGCGCAACTGCACCTGGCTGATCGATGTCACCTCGGCCACTGCGCTGGCGACATTCACATGCGGCTGAAAGAAGATCTTGATGACGGCAATGCCGTTCAGCGATTGCGACTCGATGTGTTCGATGTCGTTGACCGTCGTGGTCATGCCGCGTTCGCTGTTGAACACGATACGGTTGGCCATCTCCTGCGCCGAGAGGCCCGTATACTGCCACACTACCGTCACGACAGGAATGTTGATGTCGGGAAAGATATCCGTCGGCATCGACAGAATGCTGTACGCGCCAAGGATCAAAATCAAAAGAGCGAAAACGGCGAAAGTGTACGGTCGCCGTAACGCAAGTCGGACAATCCACATCATAGAAGTGGGCTCGCTTCATCGCCGGTTGGCTCAGCTGCCGGCGGAACTGATGGAGCAGCAGCACAGTCAGGGTCTCGCGCCCGGCACTGGCCCGTCTGCTCTTTTAAGAATTCAAGGCCGCGCAGCGCGTTGTGTATATCCCCTGCGACGCCGCTTTACGAAAACAACTCGAAATGCAATGGTAGTCGAAGATACTGGCCCGACGTCACGCATCGTCGGCGCCTGCTTCGAGGCTATGGTTTATTGACGTGTGAGGGCGGCGGAAGGATGCACTATCCAGGCCGGGAGTGTGATTTGAGCTCGCTCTAATCCTTTTTTTATCAACGTCTAAACGGGCCTAACGGCCGCGGGCGTCTAGGTCGCAAGCAGCGCGATCGCGGCCACTGCGGCCCCCACGGCGAGACTCATGGGGTCGCGCATCGCAAACACTACCGGATCATCGTCCAGCTCGCCGCGCGACGCCAGCAGCCATACCCGGTTCAGCCAGTAGATCAGCAGCGGCACGATGAGCCACAACCGCATCGCATGCCGATAAAGCTGGGTCACATCCTGCCGGCCAATGTACAGCATGAACACCACCACGGCCGCATAGGCGCTTGCCGTTCCGAAGCTGCGAATCTGCTCCAGGTCCGTAACAAGATAGCCGCGCCCATTGGTCGCCGTCCCTCCCTTCTCGCGCAGCGTTTCAATCTCGCTGAAACGCTTCACCATCGCCAGGGAGAGAAACAGAAAGCTCGAAAACCCCGCCAGCCACTGGGAGATCTCCGTGCCTGTC
>DATHNJ010000078.1:0-37286 GCA_035486155.1 Occallatibacter sp.
GATTTCCGTCACGGTTTTCGCGAAGGCTACGAGCAGGCGTTCCGCGGCGGTCCGGGAGCTCCGCCTTCCGGCGCATACTGAGAGCCCTCATTTCGCAATGGGCGTCAGCTTGAGGGCGTAGGCGTATTGGCACGCCGCGCCCTCGGGCAACGTGACGGTCAATGCATCGGCGCCCTGGGTCCATGTCACTTTTTCATTTGATCCGAGCAGTTCGATCTTTGCGATCGGGATTGCGGCGCCTTCGTGCGCCCATCCCAACGAATGGATGACTGCCGCACTGTGATTGGGCGGGCAGGCCATGCCGATGGCGTAGATCGCGTCGCCCTTTGTGGTGAAGCGAAAATCATCGGCGGTGTACGGCTTGGTGTCGGTGTCGTGGAAGGCGCCGCCGGTGACCTGCGTGGGTCCTTCGCCGAAGGTCTTCCACGGTGTGGTGGCGTAGATGGCTTCGCCGTTGACCTTGAGCCATGCGCCCATATCGAGCAGCGTCGTGCGGACTTCCTCGGGAATTGCGCCGTCGGAGCGCGGGCCGAAGTTCAGCAGCAGGTTGCCGTTCTTGCTCACGATGTCGATGAGTTGATCGACGAGGAACTGCGGCGACTTGAAGGTGTCGTGCTCGATGTAGCCCCAGCTTGTGTTGCTGATCGAGGTGTCGGTCTGCCAGTGATCGGCGATGATGTGATCCTGCTGGCCACGCTCGAAGTCGCGCACGCCGGCATTCCAGTTGAGCGCATAGTCTTTGAAGTTGATCACGCCGGTGTAGCCGTGGGCGGCGGCGTAGTTGTAGTAGAAGGCGGCGAACTCGGTGACGGCGGAGCGAAAGCTCGGATGGCCCATCCACCAATCGAAGTAGACGATCTCGGGTTTGTATTTTTCAACGAGCTCCGTGTCGCGCGCGAGCCAGTCTCGGGTCCAGGCGTCGCTGACGTAGGTCCAGTCGTTGATCATGCCGTGCTCGTCGCCGCCGGGCGCGAGCCACTGGTGCGCGGGTCCATAGAGCGATGCGTACGTGGGATCGTTGACGTCGGAGCGAATGGCGCGGCCGCCCTCGTAGAAGAAGTCATGTTCGGCGCGATGCGAGCTGAGGCCGAAGTGCAGGCCTTCAGCGCGAATGGCCTTGGCGAGTTCGCCGAGTGTGTCGCGCTTGGGGCCTAGCTTCACGACGGTCCAGTCGCTGAGGCCGGAGTCGTACATCGAGAAGCCGTCGTGATGCTCGGCGACGGGGACGACGTACTGCGCGCCGGATTCCTTGAAGACATGCGCCCATGCGGCGGCGTCGAAATGCTCGGCTTTGAAAAGCGGGATGAGGTCTTTGTACCCCAGCGCTGGATTGGCGGCGCCGCCGTGTTGTTCATGAAAGTTCTTATAGGCGCCCTCGCTGGGCCGGTACATGTTGCGCGGATACCATTCGTTCTCGGCGGCGGGAACGGAGTAGACGCCCCAGTGGATGAAGATGCCGAACTTCGCGTCCTTGTACCACTGCGGCTGCTGGTACTTGATGAGCGAGGCCCAGTCGGGGCGAAAGGGACCGTCGTTGGCCTGTTTGTCGGCGTCGGCCAGCAGGCGGTTGCGCTCGGCGTCGTACTTGCTGACGGATTGGCGCCACTCGCGATCGATCTCGTCGGCGGATTTGACGCCGAGTGTGGGGGCGAGCGGATCGGTGGGCGCGGCGTTCTGCGCAACAAGCACGGAAGCGGAGGAGAGAAGCAGCAAGGCGGCAGAAAGAAGCGCTGGGCGAAGCAGATTTTGCATAGGGCCGCATCGTACATGGGGCGAGGATGTGGCTGCAAACGCTTTCACGCATCGAGTTAGCCGTGGTGGATGTAGAAGAGGTTGCCGTCCAAATCCTGCACGGTGAACTGGCGTAGTCCCCAGGGTTTGGTTTCGAGTGGGTCGACGATGTTGGCGCCTGATGACTGCAGCTCCGCGTAGGACGAGTCGATGTCTTCGGCGAAGATCCAGTGAATGGCCGGCTCGAAAGGCTGCTCTCTTCTTCGAAAGAAAAGCACGATGCGGCCGCGCGATGCAGACCCAATTCCTTTGTCGGGGTAGAGCCAACCAACCTCAAAGCCTAGTGTGTCTCTGTAATGTTGTTGTGCCCGTTCCACATCGATGACCGGCAACTCCGGAACGGGCGGGCCGAGCGAGGTTATTTGCGCTGTTGTGCTCATGGGGACTCCGTTGATGCTCACTATGCGATAGGACGGCTTGGGCGTCAAACCGGGACGCTACTCGGACATTCGTCAAACACTACCCAAATACGCCCCAGGGGGTGAATATCATTCGTCACAATTCGCATTGACATATTCCTATACGGGAATATGATTGCTTTCCATGGCGAGGGCCACCACGACTTCGGATGCCTTTAATGCAGTCGCTGAACCACGGCGGCGGGAGATTCTCACGCTGCTGGTGGTGCGCGAACATGCGGTGGGCGAGATTGTAGCGGCTCTGCGCATCGATCAGCCATCGGTATCGAAGCATCTGCGCGTGCTGCGCGATGTGGGGCTGGTGCGCATGCGCTGCCATGGGCGGCAGAAGCTATACCGCACCAACGCGGAGGCGATTCGGCCTATGCATGAGTGGACGAGGACATTCGAGCGCTACTGGGGCCATCAACTGTTGCGCGTGAAAGAACGCGCCGAAGCCAAGGCGAAGCAAATCGGGGATTCGAACAAAAAGGAGATGCAATGACGACGGTGTCTGAAATCGAGGGGATCGAGAGCCTGACGCTCTCCGTCACACAGGAGATTCACGTGAATGCTCCGATTGATGTAACGTTTGAGGCGCTGCTGGAGCAGCTTGGCCCCGGCAATGAGATGCCTGACGGCACGCCCATGCCTTTTAAGCTGGAACCGCGGCCCGGCGGACGATGGTTTCGCGATCTCGGCGGAGACAATGGCCACTTCTGGGGCAACGTGCAGGCGATCAAGCGGCCTTCGCTGATTGAGTTCACTGGGCCGATGTTCATGTCGTATCCGGTGACGAACAATGTGCAGTATCGACTCAGCGAGAAGAATGGCGTGACGGTGATCAACTTCCGGCACTCCGGCTTTGGATTGATTCAGGAAGAGCACAAGAAGGGCGTGGTTGTTGGCTGGGGCTATATGCATGAACAGGTGCGCAAGCGCGCGGAGAAAACCAAGCTCTAAGCCGCGTCTATCGTTTGAACAGACTTACTGGGAAGGAGAAAGAAGATGCCCATCGCAGAGATCACCACTACACAATCGATTTCTCAAGCGCTGCTTGCTGAGTTTGAGATTCAAGCTCCGATCACTCGCCGCTTTCTAGAGAGGCTGCCGGAAGATCGACTGACCTGGAAGCCTCACGAAAGATCGATGACGGCGGGACAACTGGCGTATCACATCGCCATTTTGCCGGGAGGAGTTGTGCGCGCGGCGGCTAACAATCCTCTGCAGGCGCCGGATTTCACGTTTCCCCAGCCTGCGAGCTGTAACGAGATTCTGAAGGCTCATGATGAGAGCGTTGCGGCCGCGCGAGAACAGTTGCCGCGATTTGACGATGTAGCGATGCGAGAGATCTGGCGGCTTATGGCCGGCGAAAAAGAGGTTCTGGCGCAACCGCGGGCGGAATTCATCCGTGACGTGATGTTCAGCCATTTGTATCAGCATCGCGGCCAGTTCAGCGTCTATCTGCGTCTTCTCAATGTTCCTGTGCCGGCGAGCTGGGGGCCGAGCGCAGACGAGCCGCCCTTGTTTATGCAGAACAAGCCGGCAGCCTGACGGAGGAATATATGTGCCCATTCTGCCTGGCCACAGCGGCCATGATCGCAAGCGGCGCTGCAGGGAGCGGCGGGTTGGGCGCGCTTGTGGCCGGCGTTGTTTCGAAGAAGAAGAAAGAATCTTTAACCCAGATTGGCAAAGAGGAGGTTCGCGATGGCGACAGCAACGACGCCCGTGAAGCATGACGTGGTTTCGCATGAAGAGTGGACAGAAGCGCGCAAGAAGTTTCTTGCCAAAGAAAAGGAGTTCACGCGGCTGCGCGATGAGCTGAGCCGCCAGCGGCGCGAGCTGCCGTGGGAGCGCGTGGAGAAGGAGTATGTCTTCGAGGGGCCGCGCGGCAAAGAGACTTTCGCCGATCTCTTCGACGGGCGCAGCCAGCTTATCGTCTATCACTTCATGATGGGGCCGGGATGGGTCGAGGGCTGCAAGAGCTGTTCCTATCTGTCCGACCACTTCGATGCGATGACGATTCACCTGGCTCATCGCGATGTGACGCTGGGGGCGATCTCGCACGCGCCGTACGCCGATATCGAGCCATTCAAGAGACGCATGGGCTGGCGCTTTCCGTGGGTCTCTTCGTTTGGCACGGATTTCAATGCCGACTATCATGTGTCGTTCACTGAAGAGGAGCGCGCGAAGGACCGGGTTGAGTATAACTACGAGCAAATCAACTTCGCCATCGAGGAGCTGCCGGGCGCGAGCGTGTTCTTCAAGGACGCGAGCGGCGCGATCTTTCATACGTATTCGACTTATTCGCGTGGGCTGGACATTCTCGTCGGCACGTATAACTTTCTCGATCTGGCGCCGAAGGGTCGCGACGAAGCGGGGCTGGCGCACACGATGGCCTGGGTGCGGCATCATGATAAATATGACGGCGGCTACGTCGTCGATCCCAAGGTCGGGTGGGAGCACCCGAAGGTTGCGCCGGGCGGGTCATCGTGCTGCTCGACGAAGGGGCTGGCTTAGGGTGCGGCGTCAGGCGCGGGGATGCTTGGTTGCGTCCAGCAGCGCCTGCCAGCCGGCCTTGCTCATCTTGAGCTTGCGGCCGTTGGAGAGCAGCACCCAGCCTTCGCTGCGGCCTTCGCGCAGAATCTCCCGCACGCGGTCGATGTTGACGATGGTCGAGCGGTGGACGCGAATGAACTTGCGCGGGTCCAGCGTCTCGGCGAGTTGCTTGATGGTTTCGCGCAGCATGAGGCTCTTGGCGCCGACGTGGATGCAGGAGTAGTAGTCGGCGGCTTCGATCCATTCGATCTCGTCGACGTTGACGAAGGAGTCTTTGGCGGCGTTGGGAATGACGAGACGCTTGGGATACTCTTTGCGCTCGACGGCGCCGCCGCTGCCCAATGCGGCCAGCATTGACTTCAGTTGCTCTTGCGTCATGAGGGCGGCGCGCGAGGCGATGCGCTCTTTGACGTGGATGAGGGCCGCTTTGAGGCGTTCAGCTTCGACGGGCTTGGTGAGGTAGTCGAGCGCGTGGACCTCGAAGGCCCGCAGCGCGTAGTGATTGTGCGCGGTGACGAAGATGGTGACCGGCATGTGCGCGGCGCCGATCTGCTCGACGACTTCGAAGCCGCTGCTTCCGGGCATCTCGATGTCGAGAAAAAGCACGTCGTGATGTTTTTGTTTCAGCGCCGAGACGACTTCGCGCCCGTTGCGGCACTCGCCGGCGATGTCGACGTCGGCGTCTTCGGCGAGCAGCATGCGCAGGCGCTCGCGGGCCAGCGGTTCGTCGTCGGCGATCAGGGCGCTGAGCTTCATCAATAACGCTCGTAGGGAATGGCGATGGCCACTTCGAATCCGCCATGCGCCAGCGGCTGGGCCTTCATGGCATAGCTGTCCTGATAAAAGTGGGCGAGCCTTTCGCGCGTGTTTTTGAGGCCGATGCCGTTGCCGGGCTTGGGATGGCCATTGCGGCCGGCGCCGGAGTCGCGGACTTCGAGGCGGAGAAGGTCGCCGTCGCGGCGGGCCGTGGCCTCGACGAGGCCATCGCTTTCGCAGTGAGCGATGCCGTGGCGGATGGCGTTTTCGACGATCGGCTGCAGAAGAAAGCAGGGAACCAGGCTGTCGAGCGCGCTGGGTTCGACTTTAAGCTCGATGCGGAGACGATCGGCGAATCGAACCTGCTCGATAGCGAGATAGTTTTCGACGACCTCAAGTTCTTCGGAGAGGCGAACTTTTTCCGGTGTGGTGCGGCGCAGCGTGCTTTTGAGGATTGCGTTGAGATGTTCGAGCATCTCGACTGCCTGTTGCTGACGGCCGAGTTCGACGAGCGTGGTGATGGCGTTGAGCGTGTTGAATAAGAAATGCGGCTCGAGCTGCATTTGCAGTGCGCGCAGTTGCGCTTCAGAGAGCTGCTTTTGCAGTTCGAGGGATTTCATGGCGTCGCGCTGGGCGCGCATCTGGAAGTGGGTGATGCCAATGATGCCGAGGACGAAGCCGTAGATGAGGATTTCGATGCCGAAGCGATTGATCGTCATCAGGTTCATCCACACCTGATAGCCAGTGGCGTGCGCGCGCCAGTTGACGTCAATGAATCCGAGGCTGCCGAGCAGGAGCAGATGAGCCAGGCCGAGCGCGCATCCGAGGATCACGTGGACGCCGATGGCGGTCGGCGAGAGGCGAACAATCTTCGGATGGCGGAAGCCGCCGAGCCAGAGCGTTGTTCCAATGAAGCCCCACCAGGTCCACAAGACCATGCCATAGCGAAGCGACGGCGGATAGAAGACTGAGTGGCATTCGCTGGCCGTGGCGCAGGCAAGGGCGAGGGAACTCAGCACGATCACGGCGAAGCCGAATATTCGGGTGCGCGAGCCGGGTTCCGCGGGAGCTTTGCGCACGGCGGCGCGGGAAGGGGTGGCCGCGACGAGGGTGGAGGTTGCTGCAAAGGAGTTCACGAGATTCCTCCTGGGACGCGCTCCGAGTGTTGGACTGCCGGATCGGATCGAATGAAAGCCGACTGCAGGCCGGCGAACATCGACGAGCTATTGGAGCGGGACCGCACTTGCCAGAATGAGGCAGTCAGGGCCGCGAAGCCAGCTGTTGCCAGTCTACGCCCGATGATTTGCAGTGAAAACGGCGATTGGCGCAGCGAGCGTTACGCGTGCAGGATACGCTTTTGGGTCGTGCTGATCAGGCCGCTAGTTCGATCCGCTGGTTTTGACTGAAAACAAGGCATGATGCGACAGGATGAAGAGCGTGCCGCGGTCGGCGCCGCCGAAGACGATGTCGATCGGGCGCTCGGGAACGTCGATCTCGGCGATCTGTTGGCCCGCAGGATTGTAGACGATGATCTGGCCGTTGGCGACGTAGACGTTGCCTTCGCGATCGACGGCGACGCACTCGCCGCCGCGGTCGACGAAGGGTTTCAGGTCTTTGAGCGCGCCGTTGGCGCCAACGATTGCGCTGTAGGTGCGATCTTCGGATGCGCTCGAAACGTAGACGCGCTGGCCCGGATGGGCGTTGATGAATCCGTAGGCGTCGAGGTTGTCAGAGAAGCGCCAGCCTGACGTGTCGGTTGGCGGGCCCTGCTGGAAGACGCGGCCTGCAGGCAGGATCAGGCTGCTGTCGGGCGAAAGATATTCGCGCGCCTTCGGCGTGGTTGCATCTTCGGCGAACATCTCGGCGAGGGTTTTGTAGCGCATGGTTGCGAGATCGAGCTGGTCTTTGAATTCGCCGTTGTTCCAGTAGTTGATGGGGAAAAGGAATGAGGCGTCTGCGTGTGCGGTTGCGGGTTTCGGCGTGAGCACAGTGATGTCGGCGTCGGGCGAGCCTGGATGGAACGAGTAGACCGTGCTTTCGGGGCCTGCCGATGAGATGACGAGGAGGTTGCCGGACTTGTCGATGGCGAGGTTGACGGGATCGAGCGCGTTGTCGCGTTCTATTGTTAAGCCTTCGGCGGAGGAGTAGCCGTAGATGCGCTGTTGATGATGATCGACGAAATAAAGCTTGCCGTTCGCGTCGAGGGTTGCGCCGGAGATGGAGAAGAATCCGTCTTCGAGTTTTTCGACTTTGACGCCGGGGGCGACCACCGTGGGTGGTTTTGACTCCATGGGAGGCTTCGGCGCGGCCGGCACATCCAGCGCGGCGAATTCGCGCTCGCGCACTTCGAGATGATGCGTGACGTCCTGGATCGCGTTTTCGTACGGAAATTTGCTGACGCGCAGGAACGTGCCGACGCCATTTTCGTCGAAGACGCCATAGCCGCTTTCGGCGTTGACATGCACATTGCGGAAGTGGATGTCGCCGGAGTTATAGAGGCGAACAGCTGCAGGAAACGGCGCGCGCGAACGGGTGACGCGATAGCCGTGATAGTTGGCGATGGTGATGTTCTTCGACCAATCGAATTCAAGGGAGAGGGATTCGGGGCTCTCGCCGGCCTCTTCTTCGGTCTGCGGCGCGTTCACGTCCCAGTTCTCGGCGTGATCGAACTTGATCTCGTTGCGGACGTGATGTTCGGTGGAGAGCTCGTAGATGTGGCCGGGCGTTGTGGTGTTGGATACGACGAAGCCTGCCTGGGCGAAGGTGTTGGGGGTCCAAATGTCGGCGAAGGTTCCGCCGCCTCCGTCGCTCACCCACAGGCTGGGATACTGCGCGTCCCAGCGCTTGCGCAGGTCGGAGTCGGCGGTGTGATTGTTGTTGTAGGGATTGGTCCCGCTGCCGTGACCGCCGAGAAAGCGCACATCATCAACGAGGGAGTTCTCACTTGATTTCCACCAGAGAGCGACGGCGCGGGGATTGACGCCGCCAGCGAAAACGCCGATGCCGGAGACGATGTTTGATCCGCCTTGGGGCGCGAGGAGGATCGCCCTCGGAGCGCCGACGCCTTGATAACCAGGCGTTTCATCGAGCAGGTCAAACTGGGTGGCTGTGGGATGGAGGCCGATCAATACCGTATCGGGCTTGAGTGCGATCGTGTCGCTCACGACATAATGACCGCTGGGAAAATAGAGGACGCGATGGGTTTCTAAGGCTTGTTTGATTGCGGCCGTGTCGTCGGTTGCGCCGTCGCCTTTGACGCCGATGCCATGGACATTGGTCCATTCGGTTGTGGGCGGAAGCGGCCGGATCGCGGCAGGCAACGCGGGCGGCAAAGAGTTGAGAGCGATTGCATCGAAGCGCTGGCCTATTGCGCCCATCACACCCAGAGCCGGGACAATCAGGCCGTAGTTAAATTCATTGACCTGATAGGCGGGGCCTTTGCCGGATATTTTGCTGCCGCTTTCGCGCAGCAGGGCGAAGGTCGGAACGTTGTTGAAGAGCGAATGATCGAATCCGATCTCGGTCAGCGGGCTTTTTTCGTTGCTGATGACGATGGCCTGGCTTGAGATGTTTTCGAAGCGGCAATCTTTCACCCATGCTTCGTCGGAGTAGCCTTCATCGATGTCGATCGCTGTGGGCGAGTTGCGAATCGCATCGCGGATCAGCGTCAGTCCGACTTCATGCTCACGAATCGCGGCTTCGCGCTGGCCGTCGAAGGTGGAATCGATCAAGGTGAACTGCCAGGCGGGCGAGGTCTTTTCGGTGAGAATGCCATAGCGCCCGCCGTAGAAGTGCAGATCTTCCGCTTCGTTGCCTACCTGTGTGAGCGCGGCGAGTCCGGCGCCGATGTGGAAATCCATGTGGCTGAGATAGGAATGCTGAGCAACATGAAAGCGGATGGCGACGGCGGCGGGATTGCCGTCGGCGATTTCGAAGTCGATGTTGCTCATGGCCGAGTAGAAGGTGTTGGGATTGGCGTCGGCCACTGAATCGTTGGGCGGCACGGAGCCTGGGGGCGGGAAGGCGATACGACTGCCAGCGCGCGGCGCCTCGCTGGGCAGAAGGCCGGTGAAGATGACCATGACGCCCATGCCGGTTTGAAAGCCTGGGGTGTCGGGCGCGAGATAGAAGACCGGCCGCGTGGCTCCGTAGCCGATGACGCGAATGCCCGGCCAGAGGTAGATGGTGCGCGTGAGCCGGTAGCGGCCTGAAGGGATGAAGACGATGCCCTCGCGGCCATGCGCGGCGGCTTTATCGATTGCAGCTTGAATTGCCGCGGAGTCGTCAGCGGCCCCATCGCCGTGGGCGCCAAATTGCTGCGCGTCGAGATAGACAGCCTTGGGATCGTCGAGGCGTGTTGCGAAGACGGACGCTGTTTGAGCGGAGACGAAGGAGGCGTTAAGCAGGATCGCAGCTAGAAGCGCGTTTCTGATCATGACTTCCGATTCTCCACCATGCGGCGGAGAATCGGGAAGGCCATCGGCGAGTTATACGGAGTTATGCGGCGACGGCGGCAGGGTCGCGCATCAATTCTTCAAACAGGGTCCGGTAGTGAATCATGGCTCTGCGCAGGTCTTCGGTCGTCGCCCGGCCGTTCAAGTGATTCACGGCGATGGCGTGCGCTTGGCGATAGTGCTGCGTGACCATTGGATGATGCACCGAAATATCTGAAAGGCGTTGTTCGAATTCCGCGGCCGGGTAGCCGCGCGCGGCCAATACTTCGCTGAGCAACTGCTCCGCCTCGGCGACTGCGCCGGCGGGCCTGTCGACAAAGTTGGCCTGTATCTGAGTCCATGCGCCGGCGAAGCGGGTACGATCAGAAATCGTCAACGCGTGGAGTTGAAGCGAATGTGCGTGCCTGGAGCGCTCGTCGAGCGTCGCTTCCGCCTGGCGGCGATTTCCACGCTCCATCACGGCCAAATCGTATTCGGCTTCGCCGAACTCACGGCGCAAGCGTGCGGTATGGCGCTTCTGAAGCAGATAGACGATTACCGCCCCGACCGCGATAACGACTGCTGCGATCACTGCGATCTCTGTGGGGGTGAAATTCGATAAGTTCATGCCTTATCTCCTCAACGTTCATGGGGCCGCGACATACATATAGTCGCGGCAGAGCTTAGCCGATTGGAGCCCGTCCCCGATGGAGAGGTTGCCTCATTCGAACCAATCGCATGGGCGCCGTCGAAAGCCCAGCAGGCGGGGGATTTACGCTTTTGGCCGCAGGGAGCCGGTGTTAGGCTTGCCCATGAGTTCAAAAACAGGGGGTAAGTTGTGCGCATTTTCTTGCATCACTTTGCCGCAATCGCAATCGTCGCAGGAGGAGCCGCCATCATGAGGGCGCAGGATGGGGGACTACTTGCATCGCTTGGGAGCGATGCGGCGTCGCTGGTTGCCGCGTCTCCCGAGAAGACCGCGCCGGAGCAGGCTTTCAACGACCCGGTCGCTGATCCCAAGGCGATCGTGACTCTAGGGCACGCTCGCTTTACTGTTTTGACGCCGCAGTTGATCCGCATGGAGTGGGCCGCGGACGGCAGGTTTGAAGATCATGCTTCGCTGGTGTTCATCAATCGCCGCCTGCCCGTTGCTAACTTTACCCATGAAATTACCGGCCATGGCGACGAGCTCACGATTAAGACCGCCGCGCTGAAGCTGACCTATCTGCGTAAGGGCGATGGAAGATTTACGTCGGACGACTTGAGCCTGACTCTCACTGTGGACGGTAAGCCTGTAGTGTGGAAACCAGGCGCGGTTGATCCGGACAATTTAAAAGGCACGACGCGCACTCTGGACGGCGCGTTGGGCGACAAGACCAAGGAGCCGATCGGCAACGGGTTCATCTCGCGCACCGGGTGGGCTGTCGAAGATGATTCGACGCGGCCGCTGTTCGATTCGGCCGATTTCCGTTTTCTTCAGGGAGAAAACAGCCCGTGGCCATGGGTGATGGAGCGGCCGGCGGGAGAGCGACAGGATTTGTACTTCTTCGGCTACGGGCATGACTATAAGAAGGCTCTTGGCGATTATGTGCGCGTCGCCGGGCGCATTCCCCTGCCGCCGCGCTTCGCCTTCGGTGCGTGGTGGTCGCGCTACTGGGCCTACAGCGATCAGGAGATTGAGGAGATTATTCGCGACTTTCGTGAGAACGATACGCCGTTGGATGTTTTTGTCATTGATATGGATTGGCACATCAATCGCGAGCAGCTCGAAGCGAGGGGTGAAAAGGATCAGTCCGGCGAGAGTTTGGGATGGACCGGCTATACGTGGAACAAGCTTCTGTTTCCTGATCCTGCGCAATTTCTGGAGCGGCTGCACGGCAATGGCTTGAAGACCAGCCTCAACGTGCATCCGGCCTCGGGCGTTCAGCCATGGGAAGACGCCTATCCGGCGATGGCCAAGGCCATGGGCATCGATCCGGCGACGAAGAAGTATGTTCCGTTCGATATCACCGACAAAACATACGCGACTAACTACATGAACCTGCTGCACCATCCACTCGAGAAGGAGGGCATCGATTTCTGGTGGCTCGATTGGCAGCAGGAGCCGACGACGAAGTTAGCGGGCGTGAACCCGACGTGGTGGTTGAACTATGTGCACTTCACCGATCAGCAGCGGGAAGGCAAGCGGCCATTGCTGTTCCATCGCTGGGGCGGGTTGGGGAATCATCGCTATCAGATTGGCTTTTCCGGCGACACCATCTCTGTGTGGGATTCACTGGCGTTTCAGCCGTGGTTTACCGCGACTGCGGCGAACGTTGGCTACGCCTACTGGAGCCACGACATCGGCGGGCATATGCCGGGCGCGGTCGATCCGGAGTTATACACGCGGTGGGTGCAGTTCGGCGCCTTAAGTCCGATCCTGCGCACGCACACCACAAAGAACCCGGATTCGGAGCGCCGCATCTGGGCTTATCCAGAGCCATTTTCGTCGATCCTGCGGTCGACGTTTCAGTTGCGTTACGCGCTGCAGCCGTATATCTATACGGAAGCGCGCAAGACTTATGACACAGGCGTGGCATTCTTCCGGCCGCTTTACTATGACTGGCCCGAGGCGAACGAAGCGTATTCGAGTAAGAACGAGTATCTGTTCGGAGATCAGATGCTGGTCTCGCCGGTTGTAACTGCCGCCGATAAGTCGAGCGGCCTGGCCACGGAACATGTGTGGCTCCCGGAAGGCGAGTGGATCGAGCAGCCGACGGGCAAGCACTTTACAGGGCCTACGGGCATCGATCGCAAGTTCTCGATCGATCAGATTCCTGTGTATGTCAAGGCAGGCGCAATCATCCCGATGCAGCCGCCGATGCTCTACACAGGGCAGAGGCCGGTCGATCCACTCATAGTGAATGTGTGGCCATTGAAACCTGGGTCATCGAGCAGTTACTCGATGTATGAAGATTCGGGCGTTGCAGAAGACTATCAGCGAGGCGTCTATGCGCGTACGCCGATTACTGCGACGCAAAGCGGGGATATTCTCCACGTGGAGATCGGCCCCGTCGAAGGCAGTTATCCGGGCATGTTGAAGGCGCGGAGTTATGAGTTACGACTGCCGGCCGACTGGCCGCCATCTTCAGTCACCGTGAATGGCGTTGCTGTGAAACAGGCCGGAGCTACGGGCAAGGGCGGATGGAAGTTTGAAGGCAATACCCTAACCACGGTGATTCCGGTTGCGAGCGCGAGCGTGGAGGGTAAGATTTCGATTGAAATTCGCCGCTCGGCAGGCCTGATGGGGCGCCGCGACGATCTGGATGGTTTTGCGGGATCGATGACCCGGCTTCGCGGCGCCTACAATGAGTTGCAGAAGACGTGGCCGATCTCGGCGCCGCCTGATCTGCTGATCGATGCGATGCAGACGGGAGACAGGCTTGGCTATCATCCGGAGAATGCGACCGCGGAGATCGAGCATTTTCGCCAGGTGGTGCTCGACGCGCAAACGGCGGTGGAAGGGATACGGCCGGGCTTTTCGCAGCGCGCCGATGAGTATATCAAGCGACTCATTGCCGAGGAGACGCGATCAAAGATGCCAGCCCCGGCCAATCTCGAAGTGCAGAAGCAAAGCCGGCTTGACGCCATGGCGCGCGCGGTGAAGTTAGTACAAGAGGCGGATCACTGAGCGCGGGCGCAGCTTCATCGCGAGGCGGCCCATCGCTAGGCATTCGAAAGAAGGTCGCAGCGCGGTCCATAGTATGATCGCCATCGGGATTATCTGACCGCGCATATGGAGCTGGCCCGCACGTCACGGCGGAAATTATCAGCGATTTTGCGCTACGGCTCGGCCGTAGGCTTCGTCGCTGCTGCGCTCTGTCTATCTTTGGCGCTGCGCGCGTCGTTCGGCAATCCGGCGTGGTTCTTCTTTCCTGCTGCAGTTATCGCGACCACCTGGATCGGGGGGCGCGTAGCAGGCGGAGTTGCCGTCCTTCTCAGCACGCTCGCTGTTCAGTACTACTTCATTCCGCCGGTCGGGTTCAGGATCAACGAGCACGATCTGCCGTATTTTTTAGTCTTCATCGTTTGCGAGGTGCTGGCGAATTGGATCATCTCCTGGAGAAAGGAAGCCGAAGACGCGATACGCGAAGCGCGCGACTTACTCGAGGTAAGAGTCGCGGAGCGTACAGCGGAGCTCAAAGACGCCAATGAGGCTCTCCGTAACCAGATGGATGAGCAGCGCAGAACGCAGGAGGCGCTGCAACTGGCGCGGAGCGAACTGGCTCGCGTGGTGCGCATCACGACCATCGGAGAGACGACCGCATCTATTGCGCATGAAGTAAACCAGCCGCTTGCGGCGGTCGTGGCCAATGCCGATGCGTGCGTTGCGTGGCTGAGCCTGAACGAACCGAACCTCGCCGAGGCTCGCGCCGCAGCCGATCGCGCTGTTCAAGGCGCAACGCGGGCTTCAGAAGTCATCGCGCGCATTCGTTCGATGATCAACAAGAAGCCGCCGGAGCGTGCGCCCATTCAGCTCAATCCCGTGATCGAGGAGACCTGCATACTGGCGGCGAGTCAGGCGGAAAAGAACAGCGTTGCCATCTTTACCGAGTTAGATCCGAATCTTCCATGTGTCACTGCGGATCGGATCCAGTTACAACAGGTGCTTCTCAATTTAGTGATTAATGGGATCGACGCGATGGCCGGCGTTACGGACCGGCCCAGGGAGCTGCGAATCCGTACGCGAGTGCAGGATAGCCATGACGTATTGGTCTCCGTCGAAGATACTGGGATAGGAGTCAATGCGGAATCCATGAGCCGGCTTTTCGAACCGTTCTTCACCACACGCGCGCAGGGCGTAGGAATGGGCCTTCCCATCAGCCGCTCGATTATCGAGGCGCATGGCGGCCGGTTGTGGGCGGAGTCAATATTGGGTCGCGGCTCGATTTTTCAGTTTGTTCTGCAAAGCTCGGAGGCCGGTCAGGGATGAAGGAGCAAGACGCAGTGGTGTACGTGATCGATGACGATGCGCTGATTCGCGACGGCATTCAGAGCCTCATCCGATCGATCGGACTGCAGGCTGTCGCGCTCGGTTCCGCGGCTGAGTTCATGCAGGCCAAGCGCATCGATGCGCCGTCGTGCCTGGTTCTGGATGTTCGCATGCCCGGGCAAAGCGGTCTCGAGCTTCAGCGGCAACTCAACAGCGCGGGCATCTATATTCCAATCATCTTCATTACCGGTCATGCCGATATTCCGATGACTGTGCAGGCCATGAAAGACGGCGCCGTGGAGTTTTTGACCAAGCCGGTGCGCAGCCAGGAGCTGCTCGATGCGGTGCAGAAAGCCATCGAGCGCGATCGTGAACAGCGCAAAGAGCGGGCCGAGCTGAATGCTATCCGGAGACGGTTCAAGTCTCTTACGCCGCGTGAAACCGAGGTGCTGAACCTGGTGGTCGCGGGCCTGCTGAATAAGCAGATCGCCGATCAGCTCGGAACAAGCGAGGTGACCGTAAAGACGCATCGCGCGCGGGTCATGGAAAAAACGGGCGCCGATTCTCTCGCGCATCTGGTCCGCATGACGGAAAAGCTGAGGACGTCTCTTCAGAAGTAGGGGCCTCTGTCCGCCTAAAGCAGGATGGTTTTTGATGCTGCGGCTTGTTAGGCTTCGAACTGGCGGATGATAGAACGCGCCGGATTGGAACCTTCTCTTGAATGCGTCTCGGCCTCATATCGGTAATATCGTGATCATCGACGATGATGAACCTCTGCGCGAGGCATTGGGCAGCCTCTTAAAGGCGGCGGGGTTTCTCGCGGCCGGATTCCCCAGCGCGGAGGAGTTTCTTGAGTCCGCCGATTGGCGCAGCACCAGCTGCCTGATTCTCGATGTGCGTTTGCCTGGAATGAGCGGAGTGGAGCTGCAGCGCCGCCTGACGGACGCCCGCAGCGCGATACCGATCATTTTCATTACCGGCCATGGCGATGCATCTCTGCGCGACGTTCTGATGAACGCGGGAGCATCCGGCTTTTTGAACAAACCTGTGCGAAGAGATGCGCTGCTCAACGAAATTTATGCAGCGTTCAAAAAGAACCCGGCTAACTGAAACTGGAGCGATCCTCCAGGAGGTCAATCATGTTCTCGGTACAGACGACGGGCGATGACTCGATGATCCATGATCTGCCGTCGAGCAGTTTTCTCTCTCTTCCTTCGGGTGTGCGGGATGAAATCGTGGGGGAGAGCCCTGCATTGAAGACTATCTTGCAGCAGGTTGATCGCGTTGCGCCAACCGATACGACGGTCCTCATCCTTGGCGAGACGGGAACAGGCAAGGAACTGGTGGCGCGCGCCATCCATGCGCGTTCGCGCCGCGCCACGCGGCCGTTTATCAAGGTGAATTGCGCGGCGATTCCGGCTTCGCTTATTGCGTCGGAGCTTTTTGGCCATGAGAAGGGAGCTTTCACTGGCGCGATGCAGCGGCGGCTTGGGCGCTTCGAAGCCGCTGACGGAGGAACGATCTTTCTCGACGAAGTGGGGGAACTTCCCATGGAGACGCAGATCGCCCTGCTTCGCGTGCTGCAAGAGCGCGAATTTGAGCGGGTGGGCAGCAATCATCCTGTTTCTGTGGATGTGCGCATCGTCGCTGCGACCAACCGCGACCTGAAGGCGGCGATTCATGCGGGAACCTTTCGATCGGATGTCTTCTATCGATTGAATGTCTTTCCCATTCGCGTCCCGGCTCTCCGGGAGCGCGCGGGGGATATTCCTCTGCTTGTAAGTCATATGGTCGATCGGTACGCCAGGAAATCGGGAAAGCGATTTACTAAGGTTGCGAAAGATGTGCTTCAGTTACTGCAGAGCTATCATTGGCCGGGCAACATACGCGAGTTACAAAACGTGATTGAGCGCGCGGTGATTCTCTCTGAAGAAGATACATTTACGGTTGACAGAACATGGATTCAACATGATTCATCGTTTGCCGCCGGACCGACGGGATTGCTTGCCGAGTCATTGGCTGAGCAGGAACGGCAGATGATCGAGGCAGCGCTGGCCGAATCGCGAGGGCGAATCTCAGGCCCCCTGGGCGCCGCCGCGAAGCTTGGCATTCCTCGGCAGACGCTCGATTCGAAGATCGTGAACTTGCAGATTAGAAAGAATCAGTTCAAGATGCAACCGGCGAATTGATCTTTCGCTGTCCGTGATACGAAGACGCCTCTAGCGCATAGAGGCGTCTTCGTACGTAAAAAGCCTTCCATCCAAACCAATCAACCTTTGTATTCAGCGAGCCCGCACGTGCATATGTGCGGACCCGGATGCATATCTATGCGCGAAGACTGCTGGAGATAGATTTCGATGCCGATGGTTCGGCATTTCTGATCCATCGTCTACTAACTTGCTTGTAAGTCGTGATAACTCCACAAATCTAAATGGCACGAAGCGTGCTTAATCATATGCGTCACGATTGGCGACGGAATAGACGGGCCAATCCTGGAGGCGATCAATGAGCGACACGCGGGCGAACGATGAGCAGATGATCGACATGCAGCAGATCTTCACAGAGATGACGAACGACCTGAGATTGAGCACAGTGCAGGGCGCCAACTGGGCGCAACCGAACTTAACAGCTCTACCCGCATGGATAGCCACACCGTATGAGAAGCGCGAGAGCGATGAGGGGCAAAGCGATCTGGAGCGCGTCGTCGGCCTGGAATGCATCATCGCGATCCTCATCGAGAAGAACGAACGCATGCGCCAGCAGTTACGGATGTACATGGATTGACGCGGTACAGAGCTGTCACGGAGAGAAGCGATGAAAACCACAGAGCAAAACAACAATACAGAAGCCAAAGAGTTGGCGATGCAACGCGCTTTGAGCGTCAGCAAGAAACCGCTTTGGCGTTGGGTTGAGTTCACCCTGCTGATTGCCGGAGCTGCGCTCTTGATGGGATTTGCTGCAGCGCGGCTGGATAGCTATTTGAGCTCGCGCGCCGCTCTAAAGACCTTCGCCGATCTTGACGCGACGACACTCTCCGAGCAGCAGACAGCGACGCATGAGAAGCAGCCTAGCGAGGAAGATGAAGCCACTATCGAGCCGGATTTCGCCAACTGGTCTGAAGGACGACTACAGGCTTATAAGGCCCGCAACGCTAGGCAGCCCGGCGCCCTCCTCGGCGAAATTCAGATACCGGCGCTCCATCTTGTGGCGCCGCTTTTGGAAGGGACCGATGCACTCACTTTGAATCGGGGAGTGGGACGGATCGCCGGGACGGCGCGGCCAGGCGCAGAGGGGAACATCGGCATCGCGGGCCATCGGGATAGTTTCTTCCGTGGCCTGAAGGATGTAAAGGCCGGCGACGCCATTGAACTCAAGACGCGCAGCGGCATGGATACCTACTTGGTCGAGAAGATCCAGGTTGTTGCTCCAAGCGATGTGAGCGTGCTTCGCGAGCAGGAGACACGCTCTCTCACTCTGGTTACGTGCTATCCGTTCTATTTTGTCGGGAGCGCGCCGCAGAGATTCGTCGTGACAGCTTTTCTCACGCAGCACACGCCTTTCGGGCAGACGGCGTCTGTTTCCCGATGAACCAGTCAACCGTAGTCAACCAAGGAGAAGAAACATGAAACAGCTAAGCAAGCAGTCATTGTTCATCAATACCGTAGCTCTCGGCGCACTCGCATTTGGCATTGGAGCCACGAGCGCCTGGGCGCAGGACACAACCACAACCGCTATCCGGCATGGCGATCCAACACTCGAGACCACGGTCAAGAATGCGGAGATCGTCTATGTCGAAGGCAACGATCTTGTACTCAAGCTGGCAGACGGCAAGGTGGAGCATCTCGTCGTTCCTTCCAATGAGAAGTTCAGCATCGATGGCAAGGAAGTTACTGTGAGCGAACTGAGGTCAGGCACAAAGCTGACGCAGACGATCACGACGACGACCACGCCACGCTATGTCAACACGGTGAGAACGCTGAAGGGGAAGGTGTGGCATGTGAATGCGCCGGGATCCGTTATCGTGCAACTGCCGGATCACACCAACCACCTCTACAAGGTTCCGTCACACGCGATCTTTACTGTGAACGGGCAGAAGAAGACCGTTTTCGACCTTAAGAAGGGCATGAAGTTTGAGGCGACGATCGTTACCGACGAGCCGCAACGCGTGGTCGAGTACAGCAAAGCGAATGTGGGGCAGGCGCCAAAGCCGGCGACTCCTGCGCTGCTCGGCGTATTGCTGATCCAAAAGGCGGAGCCAATGCAAGAGATGGCGAGCAGTGTAACAGCCGAGCACGTAGACACGTTGCCGGAGACGGCCAGTCCACTGCCGCTGGTTGGCGGGCTTGGACTGCTGGGCATCCTTTCGTCGCTGGGCATGGGCGCGGTTCGCAGATTGGCCAAGGTCAGGTCGTGAGCATCCTTGGATGACCTGTCCGGAGAATGCTTCGGACAGGCTCCAAGAGATATAACTCGTCGTCATCACTTACAACCGCAACGAGCGACTTATCAAGAGTCCATGGCTCGAATGCAAAGGAGAGAACAATGAAAACGTCAAGGATCAAACAAGTTTATAGTCTGCTCGCTGCAGTTATGTTATTCGCCGCGGCGAGATCGTACGCAGCCGACGTCGCGCCGAGCGCGACCGTCCCGGTTACGATGACAGTTACGGCGAACGTCGCGGGTGGAAAGCGCATGCCGGAGATTGGTCGTGAGGATCTTGTCGTGAAGCAGGGCAAGAACCGTCTCAATGTAACGGAGTGGGTCCCGGCCCAAGGCGATCGCGCAGGGCTCGAGCTCTTTATTCTGATCGACGACCGGGCCGAGTCGCGCTTGTCGCTGCAGTACGACGACCTGCGCTCCTTTATCAAGGATCAGCCCGCGAGCACCTTGATCGGAGTGGGATATATGAGTAACGGAGGCGTTCAGATCGCGCAGGATCTGACGATAGACCATGTGCGTGCGGCTGATGTTCTGCGGATCCCGCTCGGACAGCGAGGGGCTTATGCCAGTCCCTATCTGTCGCTCGTGGAGCTGATGAAACGTTGGCCCGTGGATCAAAACCGTCGCGAGGTGCTCATGTTCACGGATGGGATGGGGCGCGATCGTCACTCGGGTTGGCATCGCGGCTATCACTCGGACGCCGATGTGAACACGGCGACGGAAGTGGCGCAGAGAACGGGGACGAACGTGTTCTCGATCTATACTCCCAGCTCTCCGCTCTTCGGCCGCAGCTACTGGGCGGGAACCAACGGTCAGATGAACCTGTCGCGGCTTTCGGAGAATACGGGCGGAGCATCATTTTATCTGGGGCTGCATAGTCCGGTAACCATCCAGCCGTACCTTCAGCAGTTGCAAACGGTGTTGAACAATCAATACCTTCTCAGCTTCTCGGCGATGTCCGGCAAGAGGTCTGGGCTGCAACCTATCAACTTGAGCACTGAAGTTGCGGGTGTCGATCTTTCCACTCACAATGCAGTCTGGGTTGCGGGAGGGAAGTAAGTAATCCTCTAACACTCGCCGCATTTGTTGGCTCTGGATTTGGGTTCGATTCGCAGAATCCTGATCCGGAGCCAGCCTTATCTCTCCCTTACTATCCATCTTCTAACTCATCACGTTAAGTGGGCGAGCAAGTTCTCGCGCATGCGCCAGGAGAATGTCAATGCAGGCGGCCGACATCCATCACTTCGAATTGGTCCTTCTTTTTATTATGGTTCTGGTTGTAGCGCTGGCTGTGCTTGCGCGGCGCCTGCGGACTCCATATCCGATCGTTCTCGTTGCCGGTGGCCTTGTCGTGTCGCTGCTTCCCAATGTTCCGCGGGTCGAGCTGAATCCCGACATCATATTTCTTGTTTTATTGCCTCCGTTGTTATTTGGCGCGGCGTTTCATACTTCGTGGCGTAACTTTCGCTCGAACCTGACGAAGATTTCTACAATGGCGTTTGGTTTGGTCGGCTTTACTGTCACCGCTGTTGCTTTCCTGGCCGCGAAATTACTCCCCGGCTTCGATCATCGAACCGGTTTTGTTCTTGGAGCTCTGGTTGCCAGCACCGATGCGATTGCGGCGACAGCGATCGCGAAGAGAATGCATCTGCCGCGGCAGATCGTCGATGTGTTGGAGGGCGAGAGTCTCCTGAATGATGCGACGTCTCTTGTCGCTCTGGAGTTTTCCGTCGGCATGCTTGTCAGCAATAGCGTTCCGACGTTGACGCAAGGCGCCTCGCGGCTCATCTATCTGTGCTGTGCAGGAATTGTTATTGGACTGATTGCCGGCTGGGTGATCCGGCGCAGTCAGATACGACTTACAGATGCTCCCATCGAAATTACCCTGACTCTTCTGGCGCCATATGTCGCGTACCTAGCGGCCGAAGCCGTGCATGCATCGGGCGTACTCGCCACTGTGGCGTGCGGATTGTATCTGGGCGAAAAGCAAGCGGAATCGCTTTCTGCACGCGCGCGCATCGAATCCTCGGCGGTTTGGAACACGCTGGATTTTGTTTTGAATGGCATCGTTTTCGCGCTGATTGGGCTTCAACTGCCGACGGTGTTGGCGGGCATCCGCACGATCCGGTTTGTCGATCTGGCTTTCGATGCGACGCTGCTGATTGTCTTCCTGATCGCTCTTCGCGTGGCGTGGGTTTTCGCCGCGTCATGGATTGCGTTTGCGGTTCGCAGACTGGGCGGACAAAAGCCGCCGTTACCGCGCGCCAATGAAGATCTTTTGTTGGGTTGGACCGGCATGCGCGGCGTGATCGGATTGGCTGCGGCAATGACGCTGCCGGATTTGATCGAAGGCGGCGCGGCTTTTCCGCAGCGCGACGTCCTGATCTTCCTCAGCTTCGTCGTAATTTTAGCTACGCTGGTGGTGCAGGGACTCAGCCTTCCCTGGGTGATTCGCAAGTTGGGACTTGCAGTCTTTGCCAACTCGCAGGAGGCGAAGTCTGGCTTGAGTGAAGAGAGAACAGGCGCCTAAAACGTGGTCGTCAACCTGACATTGAAACTGCGCGCTGGACCGATCGCGTTGCCGGAGAATAGGCCGCCAAAATCGATCACGTTGAGACGGTTGTTCAGGTTGTCCCCGTCTACCTGAAAGTGCACGCTGCCTTGCTCGAACTTGAATATGTCGGCGCCTACGGAGGCGTTGGCGGACAACTGCGGCTTCACGCGTCCACGATCGAAGTTGAGCCTGCTGACGACTTGCGGGCCGTATTGCTCCAGGGCTTCATCTTCTGTGCCCTCAAATTCAAAGGGAAGGCCCGATCCAGAGTCCAAGCCGCCGGCAAACCAAATCTTCGGCATGAGCTGGTATCTCATGCGCGTCCGAAGAGTGTTGCGCTGATCTTGTGAGTCTGGAAAATGACCGGTAAGTTGCGTTTCCGCGGCGGAGACATTGTCTCCGAGAAACAGGCCGCCGGTAACTGGGAACCATGCATTGCCGATCATGTAAGAGTAGCTTGCGTATCCGGAGAACCTTCCCCAGTGCACCAAGTCCAACTTACCTTCGGCGCCGTAGATGATGGCTTTATCAAAGGCGATCGGATAACTGACGGCGGTATTCAGAAGCTGATCGTCGTCGGCATAGTTCCTCACGTCGCGCCGGTAGATGTTCACATCAAGGCGGAGCTTTTCCGAGAATCCCTTGGTCATTCCACCTTCGAAGTAGTTGCCTTTGGAGGGCTGCACGGGGAGGCGAAGGAAACTCGGATCAAGCGCCGACACCTGCGTGGAGCTGGAGAGCAGGATGTTTTCGAAGACGGGCGTTTGGAAGATACGATCGTAAGCCCCGTGAAGAACCAGATTGTTCTTGGGAAAGGCGCGGCCAAGAGATACGCGGGGGCTGAGAGCATTCTGATTGAGCAAAAGCTGGTAATGATCCCAGCGAAGACCCGCGCCGATGGTCCACTTATCGAGATGAATTTCATCTTCAACGAATGCCGATTGCTCTAAGTCAGGCCGCTGATCGATAAAGGAGAAGGTTCCCGGCGTGCCGTCGTCGAATTGGCTGAAGTCGGTAATGGCGTAGTTGAAGTTTTCGTGCAGGAAGGTTGTGTCCGACTCGGCTCCAGCCTTCCACTCCTGGTTTTTGTGGTGGAAGGTGACGGCGGCTTTGAAATATCCCTCGCGAAAATCGTTGTGCTGAAAAGCGATGATGGGCGTCGAGTTGGGATTCGACTTGAGATCGTCGGCGTTGTCTCGCACCATGCCCGTCACGTTGCCGAGGACATTGGGCGAGAAGATGTGCTGATACGAGATCATTCCGGAGGTTTCTACGTTATCGCCGTTCTGTAACTGACCGGCTTGCTCTTGCAGGAGTTCGTTGGGGATCTCGTAGCGAGAAAATTCGTGACGCGCGCTCAGGCTGACGCGGTCTCTGTCGGTGAAGTCGTGTTCATATTTCAGCGAGAAGTCGGCGGTCGTTCCGTCGTTGGTATAGTTCTGGGGCACGACCGGATTGAGATAGTGCTCGGTCATACTGCCAGAGGCGGAGGCGTTCACTGTGTTTTTGCCCCAAGTGTCCTGGATGTCGCCGAAGGCCGCAGCGGTATCGTAGCTGCCTCCGGAGAGCGCCAGGTCGCCGTGCACGCCTGAGTGTGTATCTCGCTTGGTGTTGATCTCGACGATGCCGCCCATCTTGCGTCCGTACTCGGCGGGAATGCCGGCGGTGTAGATATTCATCGAAGTGACGTCGTCGGCTTCAACTTCGGGCCCGAAGCCAGGCGAACGATTGTCGGTGTAAGGAACTCCATCGATGACGAGCTGAGTCTGATATTCGGAGCCGCGGGGATGCAAAACAGCGTTGCCCTCATAGAGCCAGCCCGGCTGGGAGTTCACGAGATCCTGCACGGACCTGCCGGGCAGCGAAGCGATGCGATCTTGAATTTGATCCGAACCGATGCGCATGGTCGAATTCGAGCGATCGGGATCGACCAGGGTTCCGACATCGTTCACCTTGACCGAGGTAGCGACCGTCGCCAGTTGCAGCTTGAACGAGTATTCGACCGGTAGAGAAGAGCGAATGTGGACGGATTCGGAGATTTCGGCGAAACCGGGATTCATGATGTGGAGCGCATATAGGCCGTAGGGAAGGGTCTTCAATATTGCTTTGCCGCCGGCATCAGTCTTCAACAGCGATGAATATTGATTGCCCTCGCTGGTGACTTGTACTGAAGCGATTGCCGGAAGGCCCGAAGGATCGGTGATCTTCAAGCGCAGCTCGCCTGTATTCACCTGACACAGAGCCGGCAGGGGCAGCAAGCAAATGAGTGAAAGAATCCTCTTCATTCGGACCTTTATAGTTTTGCAGTTAATTTGACGCTGACAGTGGCGCGCCCTGTCATTCTGAACTGGTAATCTCTCTAATTTCTTTGGGAAGGCGGAATTTTAATCAGCCCTCGAGCGTGTTTTCGAGGCGCAATCATCTTACCGCAAAATGAATTTGCGCTTTCCGATCGCAGCCAAATTGAGAGGGCCGGCAAAGAGGAGACAAACACCCCCCCAAAAAAATTTGTGGCGATCAGCAGGCGATATGTGTTACGGTGGGTAACACTATGACGAGTAACACCACCACCAGCCACGATCCTGCCGAACTGGGTGAGTTGGAGCGGGGCATTCTTTCGATCGTCTGGCGGCTTGGCAAAGTCACCGCCGAGCAAGTGCGTGAAGAGCTTGACCGCCCGCTGAAAGACTCCACGGTTCGCACGGTTCTTCGCCGTCTGGAAGAGAAGGGCTATGTTGCGCACGCCGTGGAAGACCGCACCTTCCTTTACCATCCTGCCGAGTCGCGCCAGAAGGTCGCCGGCCGCGCGGTAAAGCGGATTGTGGACTGGTTCTGCGAGGGCTCGGTGGAAGCGCTGCTGGTGGGGATGGTGGACTCCAAGGTGCTCGATCGCGCGGAGCTGAAGCGCCTGGCCGAGCAGATCGCCGTTGCGCAGAAGAATGCCGGGTCCTCGAAAAAGGAGAGCAAATCATGATGCCGTCATTGATTGAAGCCGCTGTTCGCGCAGTGCTGCTTGGGCTCGCGGTCTGGACGGGATTGCGCATCTTTCGGGTGCGCAACGTGCTGGCGCAAAAGGCTGCCTGGGGATTGGTTCTGGCCATGGCCTTTCTGATGCCGATGCTGATGCAATGGAGATCGTCGATCGACGGCGCGGCGCTGACGGTGCCCGCGGATCGAGTGGCTCAGCTCAAGAGATTGTTTGCTGCGCCTGAACAACGAGAGGGTGCAGCGCGTGTGTCCGAGGATGGAGTTTTGGTTGCGACTCGCACACCGATTGCGACGCGAGCTGCGGAGGCGAATCAGGCCATGGATGCAGATCGGGCGCCGGCCCAGGTTTTTGCGGCGCGCAGACACGTCGCGGCGACTCGCAGACCCTCATCCGATGCGATCAGTTCATACGAAGCGTCGCAGGCGAATGAATCACCTTCGGCCAGTGCGCCCGCGCAGTTCGAGTCGCGTGCTTCCGTCATGTCGGATGTTTATACAGGGCCGCCTGTTTCCGCTCCGACTGCGCTGCCGGTTCGTCGCACCGAGGATATGTCGTTCTCCACAATTGCATGGCTGATCTATTTCGGCGTCGCCGGCGCGTTGCTCCTGCGTTTGTTGTATGGACTCGGTTGCGCACTTCGCTTGTGGCAGTCCGCCGAGCCGATCGAGTTCTGCGAACTGCCAGCGTTCGCCGCAGGTGTTCCCTTGCGCGTGAGCCGCTCGATTCCGTCTCCAGTCACAATCGGCTCCGGCGTTGTGTTGCCGGCCGACTACTCCGACTGGGATACAGAGAAGCTGCGTATCGTGCTGGCTCATGAGCGCTCGCATATTCGCCAGGGGGATTTTTATCTCCAGCTTCTTGCGGGCTTCTACGCCGCGTTTGTCTGGTTCAGCCCGCTGGGCTGGTGGCTCAAGAGCAAGCTCTCCGATCTGGGCGAGACCATCAGTGATCGTGCGGGCCTGGAGCAGGCGCAGAGCGGCGCATCGTACGCGCAGATTCTTCTTGAATTCGCGGCGGCGCCACGGGCAACAACGATCGGAGTGGCCATGGCTCGCACTGGCGCGGTCTCCGGCCGCATTGAGCGGCTGCTTAACGACAGCGCTTTCCGTCAGGCGTTTTCCGGCGGACGCCGCCGCATTCTGATTGCTGTTCTGCTGGTTCCTGTTGCGCTGTACGCTGCGACTGCGCTGGTGCGCGTGCAGGCTGCGCAGAGTGCGCCGGCGGCGACGCCTGCCGCTCAGGCTGCTCCGGCCAACGCATCGCCGGCTGCAACTGCTGCTCCAGCGGCGACTCCCGAGCCGGCTCCGGCAAGCGAAGCGGAGTCTGATGCGCAAGGCGACAGCGGCGTGGTGGTCCCGGCGACGCCGGCAGCGCCCGTCTCTCCTGTTGCGCCCACCATTCATGTGGGGCCCGTTGCGCCGGTTGTCGCGCCTTCGATCAGAATAGCGTCGCCGATGACCCTTTCCCTCGATCCTGGCTCGATTCGCGTGATGGCGAACGATGGCCGCATCTTCGCGCTGGCGCAGGCCGATGGGGCGGAGAATCGGCATAGCTATCACTATCGCTACTCGATGGACGGCGACTCCTATGCCGTCATCCGCGGCGATCATCGCGAGACGATGAACTTCTCCGGCGACATGGACACCGGCGATATAGACAAGGCGCGCAAGCTGGCGCACGGCGATTTTCTCTGGTTCGCGCGCGATGGCAAGGAGTACTTTGTCGACGATCAGGCGACGCTGGCGCAGATCGAAGCCATGTATAAGCCGATCGAAGAGCTAGGCAAGCAGCAGGAAGAGTTAGGCCGTCAGGAGGAAGAACTGGGCAAACAGCAGGAGGCTCTCGGACGTCAACAGGAGCAGGCCAGCTTGCCCGCGCCCGACATGCAGAAAGAGATGGCGGCGATTCATGAAGCGATGGCCAAGATCGAAGCCAAGATGGGGAAGAATGTTACCCAGGACGAGCTTGGCGATTTGCAAGGCAAGCTAGGGGATCTGCAAGGCAGGCTGGGCGATCTGCAAGGTAAGATCGGCGATGTGCAGGGAAAATTTGGCGAGCAGCAAGGCCAGCTTGGCGAACAGCAGGGCAGGCTTGGCGCCGAACAGGGACGACTGGGCGCGCAGCAGGGAAGGCTCTCGCGCGACGCCGATCGCAAGGTGCGGTCGATCATCGACGAGAGTTTGCAGAATGGGAAGGCGCATCCGGTTAATTAGCGAGTTAGCCGTCCGCTGGCGCGGACGTGTTAGCGAAGTTAGCCGCGCTTCGCGCGTGTTAGCGGAGCTAGGAAGATAGCCGGAATCGTGCTGACTCCGCTAACAACGCTGACTCCGCTAGTCGTCACGTCGACTCCGCTAACAACGCTGATTCCGCTAGTTATGCCGATTTGAGCGACGCCATGTCGATGGAGAAGCGGTACTTCACATCGGACTTGAGCAGGCGTTCGTAAGCCTCATTCACCTTTTGTATCGGAATCACTTCGACGTCGGCGGTGATGTTGTGCTTGCCGCAGAAGTCGAGCATCTCCTGGGTTTCAGCGATGCCGCCGATGGGAGAGCCGGAGAGGCTGCGCCTGCCGAAGAGCAGACTGAAGGCGGCGACGGCGAGAGGTTTTTCCGGCGCTCCGACGAGGGTGAGGTTGCCGTCGCGACGGAGAAGCTGGAGCAGCGCGTTGATGTCGTGATCGGCGGAGACGCAGTCGAGGATGAAGTCGAAGCTGCTGGCGTGCTTGCTCATCTGATTTGCATCGCGGGAGACGACGACTTCGTCGGCGCCGAGGCGCAAGGCGTCTTCCTTCTTGTTGGCCGAGGTAGTGAAGAGCACCACATGCGCGCCTAGAGCGTGCGCGAACTTGACGCCCATGTGCCCGAGACCGCCGAGGCCAACGACGCCGACCTTCTTACCCTTGGCGACGCCCCAGTGATGCAGCGGCGAGAACGTGGTGATGCCGGCGCACAGCAGCGGAGCGGCTCCGGCAAGATTCAGGTTGGCGGGAACGTGGAGGACGAAGCGCTCGTCGACGACAACGCTGTCGGAGTATCCGCCGTACGTCACTTTGCCTGTGTGTTTGTCAGGGAAGTTATAAGTGAGGGTGAGATTGGGACAGAACTGCTCCAGGCCCGCTTTGCATTCGGGACAGGTTCCGTCTGAGTCGACCATACAGCCGACTGCGGCGAGGTCGCCGGGTTTGAACTTCGTCACCTTTGCGCCGGTTTTCGTGACGCGGCCAACGATCTCATGGCCGGGAATGCACGGATAGACCGTGGGCATGGCGCCGCTCCACTCATCGCGCACCTGGTGCAGATCGGAGTGGCAGATGCCGCAGAACAAAATCTCAATTTGTACGTCGGTTTCGGTTGGATCGCGCCGCGCGATCGTGGTGGAGGCGAGCGGCGATGCAGCGCTGGCAGCGGAGTATGCTTTCGCGTTGTACATGGGACCACTTTACTGCGGGCGCTGGCTGTGGAGGAAGGGGATGAGGGAATTGGGAACAGAAAACGCCCATCCCTCTGGAGAAGGATGGGCAAGATTGTTTGAGTTCGAGTTAGAGCTGAACTAGCTTCGCTTCGAGCAGCGCTTCGATGGTTCCGAGCGCTGCAAGGACTTTGTCGGAGACGGGTGCGTCGACCTGAACTACGGCGAGCGCTTTTACGGGTTGCTTTCCGGCGCGATCGCGGCCCAGGGCGAAGTTGGCGATGTTGACGCCTTGTTCGCCGAGGATTGTGCCGATGCGGCCGATGACGCCGGGCACGTCGAGGTTGCGGCAGACGAGCAGATTGCCTTCGAGCGGCGCTTCGATGTCGATGCCGTCGAACTCGAGCAGGCGCGGCTGTTCGCCGTGAATGACGGTGGCCGTGGCGGTGCGCACGCCGGATGCTGCGTGCAGTTCGATGGAGAGGACGGTGGCCGCTCCGCCGCGATGGCTTTCGCGTTTGTCTTCGTGTACGCGGATGCCGCGCTCCTGCGCGACCGCGGCGGCGTTGATGCGGTTCACATTTTCCAAGCCCCGCAGCAGGCCTTCGATGGCGGCGTTGCGGACCAGATCGGTCTTGGCGTCGACCAGCGCGCCGCCGTAGACGAGGTTGATCGCTTCGATGCCGCCCTTGCCTGTTTGCGCGAGGAAGGCGCCGAGACGTCCGGCGAGGTCGATGTAGGGCGCGAGCTGCACGTACTCTTCATGGCTGAGGGAGGGAAGATTGACGGCGTTCTGCACGACGCCGAGCTTGAGATACTCGCGCACCTGCATGGCGATCTGAATGCCGACGGCTTCCTGCGCTTCGCCTGTGGAGCCGGCGATGTGCGGCGTGAGGATCACGTTGTCGAATTCGACGTAAGGCGAGTTCTTGGGCGGCTCTTCGATGAAGACGTCGAGCGCCGCTCCGCCGATGTGGCCGGACTTGAGCGCAGCCACGAGAGCAGCTTCGTCGACGAGTTCGCCGCGCGCACAGTTAATGATACGCACGCCTTTCTTCATGGCCGCGAGGGTCTTGGCGTTGACGATTCCATGGGTCTGCGGAGTGAGGCCGACGTGGAGGGTGAGATAGTCGGAGCTTGCGAAGAGCTCGTCGTTGGTGACGAGCTTGATGCCATTTTCGCGGGCGACGGCGGCGGAGACGAAGGGATCGCTGCCGATGATTTCCAGACCGAATCCGCGGGCGCGCTTGGCGACTTCAAGCCCGATGCGGCCGAGGCCGAGGATGCCGAAGGTTTTGCCGCGCAGCTCGGATCCCTGCAAGCTCTTCTTCTCCCATTTGCCGGCGTGCATGGTGGCATTGGCTGTGGGCAGCTTGCGGGCGAGCGCGAGCATGAGGCCGAGGGTGAGCTCGGCGACGGCGACGGCGTTGGCGCCGGGGGTGTTCATGACGACGATGCCACGGCGCGTGGCCGCTTCGGCATCGATGTTGTCGACGCCTACGCCGGCGCGGCCGATCACGCGTAGCTTGGGCGCTTTCTCCATGAGCGCATCGTCGACCTGGACGGCGGAACGCACGACGAGCGCATCGGCGTCGGTGAGCGCTGCAGGCAGGCCGTCGGGCAGTTTGTCGTGCGTGAGGACTTCCCAACCCGGCTCGGCCGAAAAGACAGCCAAAGTCGCCGGAGAAACTTTCTCAGCCAAAACAATCTTCATCGCGTTGCTCCTGTCCTGCTGCGCGGATTGATATTCGTCGAAGCGGATGCCGTTCTGTTCGCAGAAGAGCTCGAACATACGCACTACGGCTGCATGCGGCTTGCCTTCGCCGCGCTCGTACTTGGTGAGGGAGTTGGGATGAACGCCCAACTTTTCCGCCATTTGATATTGGAAGAGATCAAGCTGCCGGCGGGCGATGAGCAGCTTTTCTCCGAAGGTGAGTTCGGGCATAGGTCAGTTCGCAGTTCTTAGTTCACAGTTTGCAGCGGAGTTAGGCGCGCTTCGCGCGTGTTAGCGGAGTTAGGCTTGTTGAATTCGTGCTAACTCAGCTGACCCGCTAACTCTGCTTAGTTCTTTGCCGCTTCTGCATACACTTTCTGTGCGGCGGCAATGGCTTTGCCGTACTCGACTGGCAGCTTCAGCGTGTCTTTTGCGATGTGCTCCATGGCGCCGAGCAGGGCGACGGTGTCGAGATAGTCGAAGAAGCCGAGGTGCGCGACGCGGAAGATCTTGCCCTGCATCTCGCCCTGGCCGTTGGCGGTGACGAGCGCGAACTTGGCTTTGAGGGTTTTGACCACGTCGCCGGAGTTCAGGCCTTCAGGCACGGCGACCGCGGTTGCAGCGGCAGCGGGCGCGGTGGGCGCGAAGAGCGTGAAGCCGAGCGAGACGAGTCCGACGCGGGTGGCTGCGGCGTTGAGCTGCGCGTTGTCGATGAGCGTGATCCGGCCTTTTTCGAGGTCGCCTCCGGCCTGTCCGGCGATGTAGTCGAGCGCCGCGCCGAGACCGGCGACCAGCGCAACGGCGGGCGTGTAGGCGCTCTCGCCTTTGACGGCGTTCTTGCGCTCCTTGCGCAGGTCGAAGTAGTAGCGCGGGTTTTTGGAGGACTCCATCGCCTTCCAGGCTTTTTCGCTCACGCTTAAGTAGGCGAGGCCTGGCGGGATCATGACGGCCTTCTGCGAGCCGCCGATGAGCACGTCGATGCCCCAGCCGTCGACGTCGAAGTGTGTGGTGCCGAGACCGGTGATGCCGTCGACGACCAGCAGCGTCTCAGGAGCCACCTGCTTGATGAGTTTCGCGATCGCTTCGATATCGTGGCGGACACAGGTTGAAGTCTCGGTGGATTGCAGGTAGATGGCTTTATGTTCGGGCTTGAGTGCGGCGCGAATGTCTTCAATCTTGAAGGTCTCTCCGTAGGGCGCCTTGACGACGTCAGCCTGGCAGCCGAATGCCTTGGTCAGGTCGACCCAGCGCTCGCCGAACTTGCCGGCCGTCAGCACAAGGACTTTGTCGCCGGGCGAGGTCAGGTTGGAGACGGATGCTTCCATGGCGCCAGTTCCGGAGGACGAGAGCAGAATGACGTCGTTTTGCGTGCCGACGAAGACCTTGAGCTGCGCCAAGACTTTTTGATAGAGGGCGCGGAATTCGGGGGTGCGGTGGTGTATGTCGGCGGCGGCCATGGCGAACTGGGCTGCTGGCAGCAGGGGGGTAGGACCGGGCGTATACAGGCGTGTTTTGCGGAACATTTTTCCCTCGTCGTGGAGCGAAGTTAGCGTGCCGTGAAATCACAGAATACACATTTATGTGGTTTTTGTGAACAGAGGCCTGTGGAAGACCTTTGGAAGCTCGTCAATTCCCATTTTGGGAATGCAGGCTGATTTGGTCTGTAACTCATTTCACGTTAAAATCTTGGCCGGTTCACAACTGGGTGGACTGCCGCACTGAAAGGGACGTTCGCATGTCGACTTTCGTGTCCAACCCCGCGCCCAAAAGGAAACGCACGCTGCCTCTTTCGGTGGTTGCGGTGGCGCTCTACCAGTTGGCCAAGATGGGCTTTTTCCTTTATGTCTTCTGGCAATGCTGGCAGTTGCGCGAAACCGAGATTCCGCCCTTCGGCGATGTCCGCAACCCCTTCTATAAGGAGCCTGGTTTGTTCCTGTTTCCGCTGCTGGCCGGGTTGCATTTTGTGCTGGCGGTTGGGCTCATTTGTCTGGGGAACTGGGCTCGCGCCTGCCTGACGCTGCTGGTGGCTCTCGTTCTCGCTTTGTGGTTGCTGCATTTGATGTCTGGAGAGAGCTCGTTTCTGTTTACGCTCGAACCTTCGATCATGATCTCGGCGTTTGCCGCGGAGATCATTGCCGTCGCAATTCTCTATGTGACCCCACACGCCAAGGCAGCCTTCGCTCCGGCCACTAAGTAAAGGCAAAGGAAAACGCAGCGGAGTCAGTTTCGATCTCCGCTGCGTGGATGACAGCAAGGCGCTGAAGTCCAGCGCTTCAATCATTCGCCAATTAGCGGTGTCCACCGCCGCCGCCGCCGTGAAATCCGCCGCCGGCGAAGCCGCCATGCACTCCGCCTCCGCCGTAGAAGCCGCCCCGGTAGCCATAGCCGCCGCGGTAACCGTAGAAGCCGCGGTAACCATACCAGCCAAAGGGATAAAAACCCCAGCCGAACGGGCTGTAGAACGGGCCCACGCCGAGGTACGTGTAGTCCCACATGTATGGATCCCAGTACCATCCGGGGGAGAAGCCGGAACCGCCGACGTATGCGCCTGCGATCTGGTTGTTGGCTTCAGCGAGGTACTGCGAGCGGAGGCTATTCCAGTTGTAGAGATCGTCCCTGGCTCCGTTCGCGTTGAAGTCGACCGGCTTCTGGCTTGCGAACGCCCTGTTGTTTGGGCCAGCGAGCGCCAGCTGGTGGTGACTCTTTATGACGCGATACTTTCCATCGCCGATCTGGACGGCGGCTTTGCCGTCGAAGACCATCACGGCCGGCTGATCGGCGTTGAACTGGTAGTAGCCATTCTTGACGAGCTGCGTGGTCACGCCAGCATCAAGAATCTCCAGGTTGTTCTGCGGATATATCTCGTCCACTTCGACGCCGGCGCGGCCGTGCACGAGCTCGACCTGCGTGTGCGTTAAGTCCGGCGAGATCATCCTGACTGCGCTGTTGTTATCAAGACGTAAGAAGACGCCGGGCGTGAGCAGGATCTCCGCTTTGCCTTGCTGCGTAGCCAGCTCCTGTCCGGGATTCAGATTTGCGTCGCCCACATTTCTGTCGGTGATTTGCTGTCCATCGATGTACGCCGCGCCTTCGATGTAATTGACTGTGCCGGGGCGGGCGATATTAGCGCCAAACGCCGCCGGACCCAACGCCAAGGCAAACGCGGCAAAAGTAGCCGTAAATAATTTCGAGATCATTTTTCTTCACTCCCTATTTTGAAAACGCGATTGCGGCGTGGAAGTTTCGCGCGAAGGCGCAACTAGCTTGCGCGGAATAAAAATAAAGTGGAAGAGAGTCTGCATCTTTTTCGCGCGAGACTCATCACGCAGAGAGCTCCTGCTTAATCGTTTGATCTAACTCGAACGCAATTGATGGAGAAGAAAACGAATGTCTTTCTATGCCGGCAAGGTTGTCTCGGGAATGGGTAACTTCTCGTTCTGGATCGAGAAGCTGCACGATTATTATTTCCGCAAAACAGGGATGCATTTTTATCCGGGCACGCTCAACGTCGAGTTAGAGCAGCCCTATTCCTTGCCGAAGGACGTTATACGCCTGGAAGGCCATGAGTACGGCGGAACGGTTTCGGTAAGCATGGTTCCGTGCACGATTGAGGGACGGAAAGCTTTCCTGCTGCGAACAGACCTGAACGAGCAGGGCCGCGGACATCACCCGAAGACGATCATCGAGATCGCGACGGAGGTGAGATTGCGCGATGCGCTGGGTTTGAAAGATGGCGATGTAGTGGTGATCGAGATTCCGGATTCGCTGGCGCTTCAAGAGGGACAAGGCTATTTGCCGGGCTAGGTTTGGCCTGCGCCAAGAAGAGGCGATGCGGGCTCCGTTACAATCGATGCTTTGAGAGGAACACGATGATCGATCCAGGAGCGCTTGCCGCGCACATCACCAAGCAGACCGTCGCCGCCATGAAGGCGCATGACCCCGAGCGCACCGGCACGCTGCGCCTGATCAAGACGGCGTTGATGAACAAGGCCCTCGAGAGGAATGCGTCACTGACGCCGGCCGAGGAGCAGCAGACGCTGACCACGATGATCAAGCAGCGGCGCGACTCGATCGAGCAGTTCACCAAGGGGAACCGTCCTGAGCTTGCTGCGAAGGAAGCTGCGGAGATTGTCATCATCGAAGAGTTTCTGCCCAAGTCGCTGGATGAAGCGGGGCTGAAAGCGCTGGTGACCGAAGCGGTGGCGGAGCATGCAGCGGCGAGCGGCCACGCGGCGACGCCGAAGGATATGGGGCCGGTGATCAAGGCGGTGCAGGCCAAGATTCAGGCGAAGGGACTGCGCGCCGAAGGGAAGATTGTGAGCGAGCTGGTGAAACAGGCGCTGGCCGGGTAAAGCGACGAAGCATCCGCCGCGTTCATCAATCAGAAAACTTCGTCATTTCAAATTCAAGCAAGCGATAGTCCGGAGCGCCGATGAGAATCTTCCTGTCTCTCTTCGTTCTTCTTGCCGCATTGCTTGTGGCGCCGCGCCTGCAGGCGCAGGGTCCGCCGTTTCAGGTCGATGATCCTGTTCCCGTCGATTTCGAGCACTACGAGTTTTATGTCTTCGGCGGCGTGGACGGCACGCCTGCGGAGGTCGATTCCACCGGCCCTGCGTTTGAGTTCAATTGGGGCGCCGCGCCGCGCGTGCAGTTGCATGTCATCTTGCCGTGGGGCGGCATCTTTCCCTCGAACAATCCTGTGTATCTGCCGGGCGGCGTGGGTCCGAGCGCATTCGGACTGACCGACATGGAATTGGGCGTGAAGCTGGCGATCTTTAAAGAGACGAAGGTGACTCCGCAGATCGGAACCTTCACCATGTTCGAGATGCCGACCGGAAACTACGATAGAGGCCTAGGCGTGGGCAAGGTCTGGTACAAGCTGCCGGTGTGGCTGCAGAAGAACGAAGGCAAGTGGCTGTTCGACGGCGGGGCGGGAGAGACAGTTGTGCCGCAAACCGGCTATCACAACTTTCCTTACGGAGGATTTCTGGTGAAGCGCGAACTCAACGAGCGGCTGGAGCTGGCGGCGGAGGTTTTCTCGCACGGCGCCGAGGGCTTCGCCGCGGCGCAGACACAGAAGTCCACAATGATTGACGCCGGCGGCTATTGGCATCTGAAGAAGAAGCCGGACACGGAGTTTCTCTTCGCCTATGGTCACTCGATCACCGGACAGACGGAGAACTACGCCTACGCCGGGCTCTACTGGACATGGGGCAAAGACGACAAGGGTCCGGACGACAAAGACTCGCCGGATAAGAAGGCATCGCTGAAGGACGCCATGTTTTCGCGGCAGTCGCTCAAGCGCGGTTTTTGAGCGGCGTTAACGCGCATGCGATGATAACGGCGAACCAGAATGGCGAACAGGGAGACGATCGAAGATGGAGATCACGGTGCGGGGCCTCTGGACGCTGGTGCATGGGATGGGGTTTGGCGCGCTCTATCTGCTGGCATGTTCCGGCGCACTGATCGAGCTGTGGCGTTATGCTGCGGGTAATCGCGCGGAGCCGACCGAACGCGACGAGAAACTTCTTCGCTGGTGGTTGATGGCGATGGCGGCTCTGGCGTGGCTCACCGTTCTGACGGGGACCTACGTCATCTATCCGTGGTATCGGGCGGCGCCGCCGGCAGGCACAGTGAATCTAGCCGCCTATCCACAAAGGCTTCTGATTTCCAGCGCATCCACGCGGGGTTGGCACACGATCGGTATGGAATGGAAGGAGCACGTCGCCTGGCTTACGCCGATCGCGATCACCATGGCGGCCGTGGTCTTCAACAAGTATCGGCGGAGTTTGAGATGGCAGCCGGAATTGAGGGCCGCAGTGTTATCGTTTGTGGCCATTTCGTTTCTCGCCGCGGGCATCGCCGGATTCTTTGGGGCCATGTTGAATAAGCACGCGTCTACCGAAGGCGGCGCAACGATCCGAATGATGGGAGCGGACCAGCCATGAATGTGCAGACCACCGAGGCTGAAGAGGCCCAGGCCATTGTCGACGCAAAACAGAGCCGCATACCCAATGGGTCTGGCGCCGCGGCGATTTTATCCGCGGGGCTTGGATGCTTTGCGGTGGCTCTGCTTGCCTTTATTGCGGATAAGTCGGCGGCCATCAAAAGCATGATGATCGTCTACAAGCCTACGGGGCCGCTTTCCGGAGTGACGACATTGGCGATCGCGGTCTGGCTTGTCTGCTGGCTTGTGCTTGAGCTGCGCTGGCGACAACGCGAGGTCGCCATGAAGAAGATCAGCCTGATCGGAGTGGGCTTGTTGCTGCTAAGCGTGCTGCTCACCTTTCCGCCCATTGTGGACCTGTTGTGAGCGCGATTTGCTGAGAACCTTGCGACGGCTTAAGCGAGAAGTTTCTCGATGGCTTGAACGGCGCCGCTGAGTCCGGTTTCGCTTCGGATATGCGCGGCAGCCGCGGCGGCGTTGGCTGAGAAAGAGTTCTCCGTTCTGAGCCGATCGAGGGCGCTGACGGCGCGCGCGACCGAATAACGATTCTTAGCGATGCTGAGAGCTGCGCCGCGACGCACCACGCGCGCCGCATTGTCCGGCTGATCCCATCCCCACGGGACGAACAGCATGGGCCGCGCCGCCTGCAGGGCTTGCGCAGTTGTGCCAGAGCCGCCCTGATGAACAATTACCGATGCTTGGGGGAAGACCTGCGAATACGGCGCGTAGGGAACGGAGAGAATCTTGGGCGTGATCCACCGGGTTGTGGAATCGGCGCCGATGAGCAGAGCGCGAGCGGAGAGGCGCCTGGCGGCCTCAACGCCGGTCCGGTAGAAGTCGCCCGGATGGCGCACGGCGGTTGAGCCGAGCGTGAAGATCAATGGCGGATAACCGATGGCGAGGAAGCGTTCGAGATCTGAGTCGAGCGGCGTCTCGGCGCCGTCATGGAAGAGAAATCCAGGCTGCACGGTTTGTTGAGGCCAATCGGGCTGCGACTGCGCCCACCATTGCGAGAAGAGCGCCAGAACGAGATCGGGCGAGAACTTGTCCAGCATTGGTTCGCACTCGCGCCGCAAGCCTTCCTCCACGCGCAGGCTCCGCACCGGATTCCACCAGTGTCTTGCGCTGAGCCGGGCAAGATTCAATCCCGCGCGGTAGACCCGCCAGCCGGCCTTGTGCAGATGAATGAGCGATGGGAGGGTCACGATCACGGACGGATCGTGCGCCGAGAAGAAGGAGCAGGGAGACAGGATCAGCGACGCCCAGCGCAGGTTCAATTTTTCCGCAACCAGCGGAGCAGCGAAGACCACTTCTCCGGCCAG